>CAYRQB010000132.1:0-2353 GCA_964426025.1 uncultured Heliomicrobium sp. | reverse complement strand
CGGGAACTGCTAAGCTCAATTCTTGCCGGAAAGAGAGCCTGACTGACCGAGCCAGCACGCGGGGGCGCGTGCGTTCCCAGGTCAATCCGTCCGTACGAGCGGGACTATTTGATTGCGAGTGGCGTTGACCAACTCTTCAATGTTTTCGTCGTTGTATCCCGTGGTTGAAACCGGCGGCAGGATTTTCAGGTAAATGTCGCCGGGTTTGACGAAGCTTTTTCCTTTCCGCATCACCAATCGAGTGTCGTTGACCACCACCGGCACGACCGGCACGCCTGCTTCGACGGCCATGTAAAAAACTCCTTTTTTGAAATCCTTGACGCGACCATCAACTGTGCGAGTGCCTTCTGGAAAAGCCATCAGGCTGTTTCCTTTTCTCAGTTCGGCTGCTCCGCGACGAGTGCTTTCGATTGCGCTTTCGCGATTGCTGCGATCAATCGGCACGACGTGCGCCAACGGAAAACCCTGCTTCAGAATCGGGAATTTCGTCAACTCTTTTTTGGCTATGGCTCCGGTGTTGTGACCCAGGTAAGCGAACAGCAGTGGCGGATCCAGATTGCTTTGATGATTGGCGATGAAAACGTAAGCCTGATTGCGATCCAGATTTTCCAGGCCTTCGACGTGAACGCGAGCGCCCGCCGAACGCAGCCAAACCCGACAGCCGAATTTGGCGTAAGGAAAGATGAAGTCTTCGACGCCGAAAACGGTTCTCAGGACATGCCCGATGAGGATGATCGGTATGCCGATGAAGATCAGCAGCAAGACGGCGGCGGCGAGTGTCCAGTAATAACGAAGCATAGGGGCAAATCAAAAAGGCAAAAATCAAAAGGCCGAGCAGTTGATCGGGCTGGCTTTCGATCTTTGCCTTTTATCTCTAAATTATCGTTCCATCCGTCACTACCGCGTTTTTCGGGATGATGACGATGCCATCGCGAATGTAGTAGTTTCCGCCGTCATGTTCCTGCACTCCAGCTTCGTTCAATATGCGGACGTTCGATCCGATGCGGACGTTTTTATCAATGATGGCGTTGCGAATGGTGGTTCCTTCGCCAACGCCAATCCAGGGCAGACCGGCGTTACGGTCGCTGGCCAGTTCGGGCAACGCCTGATAATAATCCGCTCCCATCATCATGGTGTTTTCAATTACCGATCCGCCTTCAACGCGCGAGCGGATGCCGATCACTGAACGGTTGATCGTCACCGAATTGAGAATGCAGCCTTCGGAAATCAGCGAATTGGAAATCGAGCATGAACCTTGAAGCTTTGTTCCCGGCAAATACCGCGGACGCGTGAAGATCGGCGCGTCGGCGTCGAACAGATTGAATTTGGGCATGACAGAAGCCAGGTCCAGGTTTGCGTGATAAAACGACCGAATCGTTCCGATGTCTTCCCAATATCCATTGAACAGATAAGCCTGCACGTTGTATTTGCCGATGGCCGCAGGCAGGACTTCGCTGCCGAAATCCGTGTAGCCGGTGCCTTTCAGCATTTCGCGCAGAGCTTCGTATTTGAAAAGGTAAACGCCCATCGAGGCGATGAACGGACGCTGCTGCGCTTCTTCGGCGCTCAGTCCCAGTTTTGAAGTGTCAACGCGCATCGCCTCCAATTCATCGGCTGGAGGTTTTTCGCGGAATTCCAGAATCTTTCCTTCATCATCGGTTTTCAACAAACCGAAGCTGGACGCGCGCGAAGGATCGGTCGGGATGACGGAGATCGTCACATCAGCATTTCGTTCACGGTGATGTGCCAGAAATTTGCTGTAATCCATCTGGTATAGATGATCGCCCGACAGAATCAGAACGTCGCTGGGTTCGAAATCTTCTATGTGCGTCAATACCTGACGGACGGCGTCGGCGGTTCCCTGAAACCAGTTTTTGTTTTCAGGCGTTTGTTCGGCGGCCAGAATTTCCACGAACCCATCTGAAAAACGGCTGAAGCGATAAGTTCGCGCGATGTGGCGATTGAGTGACGCCGAATTGAACTGAGTCAGCACGTAGATGTAATGCAAACCGGAGTTGATGCAATTGGAAACCGTGATGTCAATCAAGCGATATTTGCCCGCCAGCGGAACCGCCGGCTTCGAGCGCGGCATCGTCAGCGGAGACAAGCGAGCGCCTACACCCCCACCCAGAATCAACGAGAGAACTTGTTTGGACATTTGGACTCCTCCGAAAAGTAGAACAGAGCTAGGTCTGTTCGTGACGTGAACTGGCAAAAGCCATTTCCACTTGATGTGCCTTCCCGGACACGTTTCATCGGTTTACTATGCTGCATGGACTGCTTGGTGTTTCAGGAATTCTAGTGGTGTCCTATTTTTGTGTTGCTATCTGAAAACAGGGACTTCCGCCCACGA
>CAYRQB010000131.1:4477-15452 GCA_964426025.1 uncultured Heliomicrobium sp. | reverse complement strand
CATATGGCGCAGGCTGAACGCGTGATGGCGGCTGAAGGCTTCCCGAAGTAATAAGCAGGAAGCTGTAAGCAGGAAGCTGATAATCGTTGTAAGATACGGCCATGGATTACAGTAACATCATCACAATTGAACCCGGAAAGCGAAGCGGAAAGCCATGCATTCGCGGCATGCGAATTACTGTTTACGACATACTGGAATACCTGGCCGGAGGCATGAGCGAAGATGAAATCCTGGAGGATTTTCCTGAGCTGACTCGCGAAGACATCAAAGCCGTTCTCGCCTTTGCAGCCGACCGTGAACGCAAACTCTTTGTCGCCTGAAGTGAAATTATTACTGGATGAAAACCTCTCTGACCGGATATTGCCTGGAATCGCTGATCTATATCCAGGCTCGACTCACGTCAAAACGGCTGGTTTGATGGAAACTGATGATGGAGTGATTTGGAAATTTGCCGAAGCTCAAGATTACATCATTGTTTCCAAAGACTCGGATTTTCGTTATCGGAGTCTGTTGTTTGGCCATCCACCAAAGTTCATCTTTCTACGTGTAGGCAATTGTCCAACTTCCTTCATTATTCGGTTGCTGCGTGACAACTATGATCTGATCAAAGATTTTGTTTATGATCCAGCCAGAAGCCTGCTATTGCTTTCGGCCTGACACTGCATTTTTATCCCGACAACACAGCTATGAAATTCACTGTTGAACCATCTTCCGCAGAACAATCTGCTCAAAATGATCGAAGCGGTTTCTGGGCTACGCTGCGCGAAGCCGTCGCCGGATCTGAACAGAACTTCACCGAAGGAGGAATTGGCCGCGCCATCTTCCTGCTGTCGGTTCCGATGGTTTTGGAAATGGCCATGGAATCGCTGTTCGGCCTAGTCAACATTTTCTGGGTCGGACGGCTCGGCAAGGATCAAGCCGCCGCCGTCGGCATCACCGAATCGCTGCTGACGATAGTTTTCACCGTGGCAATGGGATTGAGCATGGGAACGACGGCGATGGTTGCGCGGCGAATCGGCGAAAAAGATTCCGAAGGCGCAGGACGCGTCGCCGAACAATCCATACTGCTCGGCTTTCTGGTTTCAATTCCAATCGCCCTGGCCGGAATCGTATTTCACCGCCAATTGTTCGCCGCGATGAATGCTGAAACCGGCGTGACTTCGGTCGGCGCGGATTACCTGATAGTCATCTTCGGCGGAAACGTCGTGATCATGTTGTTGTTTCTGATCAACGCCATCTTTCGCGGAGCAGGCGACGCGGCGATTGCGATGCGCGCGTTGTGGATCGGCAATGCAATCAATCTGGTTCTCGATCCTCTGCTGATTTTCGGCTGGGGGCCGTTTCCCGAACTCGGCGTGATGGGTTCGGCGATTGCGACTACCATCGGTCGAGGCATCGCCGTGCTTTATCAGTTTTCACGCTTGATGGGCGGACACAGCCGAGTGCCAGTCAAATTGAACAACCTGAAACCTGACTTCGCTCTGATGCGAATGCTGCTGAAAATCTCTCTGGGCGGAATGTTCCAGATGCTGGTGGCGACGGCGGCGTGGATGGTGTTGATGAGCATAGTAGGTTTATTCGGCAGCGAAGCTCAGGCTGGTTACACCTTCGCGATCAGAATCATCTGGGTGACGCTGCTGCCTTCGTGGGGCATGAGCAACGCTGCGGCCACGCTGGTCGGCCAAAATCTCGGCGCGCAGAAACCCGATCGCGCAGAAAAATCTGTCTGGCTGACCGGCCACAGCAACGCTGTTTTCCTGTTCGGAGTGATGGTCGTCTTTCTGCTGTTTGCCGAACCGCTGCTTCGCGTTTTCACTCAAGACGAAACGGTCATCCCTTACGGCGTGGATGCTCTGCGATACATCAGCTACGGCTATGTGTTTTACGGTTACGGAATGGTTTTGATGGCTTCGTTCAATGGAGCGGGCGACACCTACACACCGACGAAAATCAACCTGTTCTGTTTTTGGGCAATGCAAATCCCTATGGCTTACGGTCTGGCGAAATGGGCTGGCTTCGGGCCAAGGGGGGTCTTCCTGGCAATCACGATTGCAGAATCGGTGTTGGCAATCATCTCAATGTGGTTGTTCAAGCTAGGCAAATGGAAAGAGCAAAAAGTCTGAGAGTACACGTTGAAGAAGTAATAAAGATCAGCTCTGAAAAAACGCCAGACAAAACATTTCTCCGCGCTCACGCACGGAGCTACTATCTGACGCCTGCTTGCAGGCTTAATACGGGCGAAGAGTGGCCATTCTGATGGGAATTTACGTCAACTCTTGGAGCGGGAGAAGCAACCCTAGGGATCCGCAAGCCATTGGCACAGAATCAGCCCTCGACTCTTGACTGAGAGACCGCCCCTGAAGCAATAATCCCCTTCACCCAAATTCCAAATCCCCGAGCCGTCTTAGTTCAACACAGAATTGTGTGGCGGCTTTCTTCGGCGAAAGGGACCTTCTCACAACGACGCGCCACACGAATTCTTATTACGTTAGGCCGCTTATCAGATTCGAAGTCTGATTCGGGATGTCAATGGCAATGGAAAACATAAAACGACCTCTCATACTGGTCACTGGCTCTACCGGTTACATCGGCGGACGACTTATTCCACGCTTGCTGGAGATGGGGCATCGCGTCCGATGCCTGGTGCGCGATCCTGCCCGGCTACAGGGGCGTCCATGGCAAAGTGACGTCGAGATCGTGGTGGGTGATGTGTTAAAGCCAGATAGTCTGGTTCCAGCCATGCAGGGAGTGTCCGCCGCGTATTATTTGGTGCACAGTCTGGCGGGCGGTTCCGACTTTCACCAGCGCGACCTTACCGCCGCCAGCAATTTTGCCGCAACAGCCCGGGCGACGGGCATCGAGCGCATCATCTTCCTAGGCGGCCTGGCCGAAGCCGATCCCGGTCTCTCGGAGCATTTGCGTTCACGTCAGCAAACGGGCGACTGCCTGCGCAGCGCTGGCGTCCCGGTCACCGAATTTCGCGCAGGCGTCATTGTCGGTTCGGGCAGTCTCTCCTTTGAGATGATTCGTTATTTGACTGAGCGTGTGCCTGTGATGATCTGCCCGCGCTGGGTCTACACGCGCACTCAACCGATTGGCATTCGTGAAGTTCTGGAGTATCTGGCGACAGCGCTGGACGTGCCCGAAAGCAGTGGCCGCATCATCGAGATCGGTGGCGCGGATGTCATTACCTATGGCGAAATGATGATGACCTATGCCGAGGTCCGCGGCCTGAAACGCTGGATGGTGCCTGTGCCAGTCCTTACACCGCGCCTATCATCCTACTGGGTGAACCTGGTCACTCCAATCCCGGCGGCCATCGCGCGTCCGCTCGTCGAGGGTTTGCGGAACGAAAGCATCGTGCATGATCCCAGCGCCCAGCGAATGTTTCCCCACATCCAGCCAGCAGGATATCGCACCACGGTAGAGCGGGCCATCGCCCGCCTGGAGGCAAGCAACATCGAAACCGCCTGGAGCGACGCGTTGAGCACCAGTCAAGGCGAGATGTACCCGGTTACACTGACGACTCGCGAAGGCATGATTGTGGAGCATCGCCAACGCGTCGTTCCGGCATCAGCAGCGGATGTGTATAAGGTCTTCATTGGGCTCGGGGGCAAGCGCGGCTGGTTTTATATGAACTGGGCATGGGAGATACGCGGATTTATTGATCAGATGATTGGTGGTGTGGGCCTGCGACGTGGGCGACGCGATCCGGACGAATTGCGGGCGGGAGATGCCCTTGATTTCTGGCGGGTAGAGGCTGTAGAGCCTGGGCGACTACTAAGATTGCGGGCTGAAATGAGAGTGCCTGGAAAAGCCTGGCTACAATTACAGGTTAATGATAATGGAGATGAGCAAGCACAGCTCTCGCAAACTGCTTTTTTCGCGCCCAAGGGGTTGATGGGGTGGCTGTATTGGTATGCGCTGTATCCGCTGCATGGGTTGATTTTCAGCGGGCTTATTGACCAGATTGCACAGCGTGCTGTTACCTTAAAACTCAAGCAGCCTTAATTCTCACCGCCCTTTGAGGCTCAGCCAAAACGTCTCAACACCCGCGTGAACCCGATGTAGTTTCCGCTACGCTATGGCAACGCTGTTTACGCGGAACCTTAGACGAGAGCAAAATTAATGATGAACAGTAAAACGCCAAAACAAATTCCTTGCATTGGATGTAAAGGACTTGTTCCGCCTGATGATGGCCCTGTGCATCGGTATGTAGAGTCGTCCCCTGGGTGCTGGGCTATTTTTGGTGAGGTATTGGCGCGTGAGTACTCTGATCTTGAATATGCAAAAGCTCACCGCCTCACGGTGGACGCCTACGCCGTTCAACATCCGGGCAAACCGTCACCTCAGAGTATTCAGTCCGTTGCCATGCATCTGATCAGCTTGTGCCTTGTGTTTGAGCGTGGCTTTGAACTGGACAGAGCAACCAAAGCCATGCAATCTGTAGCGAAGCACAAGGCTTCTTTTTTCTGGCTTACGCCACCTGATTTACTTGGTGAAAGAACGGTTGTTGATGTGTGGAAAACTCAGGATGCTGAGACCCACGTGCAAGCGGTAAAAGAATGGGCACAGTCTGCCTGGTTGGCCTGGAAGCAACATCACGAACAGATTCGCGCCTGGATACCAAAGGTAGTTTAGGCATTTTCCTTTTTGTTAATCGTTAAAGCCTTAACCCCTCGTTTGTGAGCAACAGAATCATCTTTGCGGCTGCCTAAAGCGAAAGATCAAGCCGTAGGAAGGCCGGGCGAGCAACGGCCAAAACAGAAATGCAAAGAGCAAAAGACATGAAAGCAAAACAACGTGAAGAACTGTTCAGAACATTGAAAGCCCGTTTTGAAAAAAACATGAACCGCCATAAAGATATTGAATGGGTTAAGGTACAAGCAAGGCTGGAAGCTAATCCTGAAAAACTGTGGTCGCTCAATGAAATGGAAAGAACCGGCGGTGAACCGGATGTTGTCGGATTTGATAAAAAGACGGGCGAATACGTTTTTTACGATTGTTCAGTGGAAAGCCCCAAAGGCCGCAGAAGCGTTTGTTACGACCGCGAAGCGCTGGAATCAAGAAAAGAGCATAAACCGAAAGATAATGCTATTGGTATGGCAGATGCCATGGGCATCGAGCTTTTAACGGAAGCGGAATATCAGGAGTTGCAGCATCTTGGTAACTTCGATTTGAAAACATCGAGCTGGGTGAAAACACCTTCTGAAATCAGAAAGCTCGGCGGCGCTATCTTCTGTGATCGTCGCTACGACAAGGTCTTCGTTTATCACAACGGCGCTGAATCGTACTATGCCGCCAGAGGGTTCCGTGGCTCGCTAAGAGTCTAAATTTTGTACAGACAGGATAACAAGTCAGTTCAATTGGTAAACACGCTCGGCATTTTCCTTGAAGAGCTTTTGCCGGTTTTCTTCGCTGGCGTCTTTGAGCAGAAAGTTCAGCGCGTCGAACCATTGCCGGTAACTCGCCGCCAGAGTGCAGACTGGCCAATCGCTGCCGAACATCACTCGATCCCATCCGAAGCTGGCGATCATGTGTTCAACCGCCGGGCGCAAATCTTCCACCGTCCAGTTTTCCATATCTGTGTTGACGACAATGCCGGAAACTTTGCCGACGACGTTCGGGTAACCGGCAATCTCGGCGATTCGCTCTCGCCAGGCGTCGTAATTTCGATTCTTGATGTCGGGGTTGCCGCAATGATCCAGAATGAAACTGACGTTCGGGCATTCCTTGACCAGCCGAATTGCGACCGGCAATTGATGGTCGCGAACGCAGATGTCGAACGAAAGTCCCCATTCTTCCAGCGAGCGAACGTTTTCGGTGAAAGTCGTCGTGGTTGAAAGTTCGTCCGGTTCGGATTGCAGCAATCGGCGGATGCCTTTCAGGTTCGGATGACCGGCGATCTTCTGAATGTATTCGCGGAAGTTGTCATATTCGGGTCGAGCATTGGCGACGACGCCGGTAAGCGGATTGTCGTCAAGTTCGGACAGGCCGAGAATGTATCGCGTCTCGTCCACCATAAACGGTTCGTCAATGTCTGCTTCGACGTGAACTGATTTGACGACTTCTATTCCTTTCGTCGCTTCAAAGTAATCTTCCATCCGAAAACTGCGATTGAGTTTGGGCTGATTCGCCGTCCACGAGTAAGGCAGTTTGTCCAAATCCCAAATATGTTGATGAGCGTCTACGATCTGCATGATCTCAGTGCCTCAATAAAATAATGGCGGCTGAAATTACCTCAGCCGCCCGGAGTTGATTTAATGGTGCGTCGTAGGAAAACTCGTTCAGAGCTATTTGCCGCCCTGACGTGAATTGGCGCTGTTGCGCCGCCAGGCACGTTGCGCCAGGTCGGCGGCATTCGGAATTTCAGTCACAGCGCGCTGCAATTGCAGGTCGTGTTCGGCAATTCCCTGCTGAGCGCGGTCAGTGCCGTAAGCGGCGGTCAAAACTTCGTAGCGAATCTGTCTGCGACACCAATTCAAATTCGAATCAATCGCCGCAGCCGTCAATCCGTAATCCGGATTGTCGCGATAAAACTTCACGGCGAATTCGCGGAAGGCTTTGACGATGTCATCGCTGATGACGAATTCCGTCGCTTTCAGCTTGTGATCGTAAGTGATGCCGTTCAGCTTGAAGCCGGAAGCTCCGGAAACTTGTCCGGCAACCAGTTCGCGGCTGAAAAGGAAAATCCCATGACCGAGACGAACCTGAGCGGGCGTCAGAAAGAATTCGGGATTTTCGACTTTCACGTCCGGTTCGATTCCGCCTCCGCCGTAAACCGTGCGACCAAGATCGGTTTTGCGTTCATCGGTGCGTTTCGGCTCAGTGATGGCTTCGCCGTTTGCGTTGCGGCGGTAGTAATACTCGAACAGCGAACCGTTGGAATAATCACGCTGAATCAAACGTCCGCTCGGCGTGTAGTAATGAGCGATGGTCAGAATCAATCCCCCGCCATTGATCAATGGGAAGATTCGCTGAACCAAACCTTTGCCGAAAGTCTGTTCGCCGACAATCAGTCCACGGTCGTGATCCTGAATTGCGCCAGCGACGATTTCGGATGCCGAAGCCGTTTGACGATCAACCAGTATCACCAGCGGGAAATTATCAGAAGCGCCAATGCGCGCGATTTCATCCTGATCGAATGATTTGCCCGGACGCCCGCGCGTCGAAACGATGCTTTGACCACGCTGCAAAAATTGATCGCAAACCTTGATCCCCTGATCCAGGTATCCGCCGCCGTTGCCTCGCAAATCAAGGATGAAACTTTCAGCTCCCTCTTCGCGAAGCTGAGCGATGGCGTTAGCCAGTTCCTTGCTGGTCGTTGATTGAAAACCGCTGGTCAGCCCGATGTAACCGACGCCGGGTTTGACGATGTAGTAATTAGGAATGGATGGACGCCAGATGCCGTCGCGCGTGATAGCGACGGTGACAGGTTCCGCAACTCCCATGCGTTTGACGGAAACGTTGATTTGAGTTCCGCGTTCGCCCAACAACAGATTGCGAACCTTGTCTGAACTCCAATCGGCTGTGTCCTTGCCATCAATCGCCACGATGTGATCGCCGTATCGCAAGCCCGCGCGCGAAGCCGGACTGCCTTTGAACGGCTCAAGGACATAAGTCACGCGATTACGAGTGCCGATCAGCGCGCCGATGCCGAAATATTGACTGTGCTGTTTGTCGTTGAATTCACGGAAGGATTTCGGGTCTAGATAATCCGAATGGGGGTCGAGCGTTTTGAGCATTCCCTGAATCGCTACTTTGCTCAGCGTCTCTTCCTCAACGTCGGTGACGTAATTTTTGCGGATGATGTCCGCAGCCTTTTGGTAATCATCGGAAATCCGGCGAGCCGACGAGCTTTCCTGCGCGGTCACCAGAACCGGCACAACAAATCCAAATCCAAGCAATACAGCCAGGATCAACAAACCGGAGAGCGAAAATCTCTTAGACACTTTTTTCACCGCTTACCCCTCTTGTTTCTTAAAACTCTTATCTCAAATCCAATTATTGAGACCTTAATAGTCATAGTAGCCACAGAACAACGATAGTCAAGCGCAGATAAGGCCGAAAGTCAGTTTTCTTTCGCTGTCTCATCTCCCACAAAGCTGTGGATTTGCCTGATGTTGAGCGGTTTCCACCAATATCGAATCGCCCGGCTAAAGCCTGACTTAACGACCTCGCATAATTGACTCAGCAATCAGAATGGGGATAATGGAAACCGTTAGTTAGTGCGCCTCCTTTTAATTGCTAGAGTTTTCAAAAATGGCACCTAAAAGCAAGAAAACAACCGCGGCTCAAAATGAGGCGGAGGCTGCACCTGTATACCGAGGCCGTTCCTACGTCATCAATAAGCCTACCGTCACTGTCGTAAAAAAACGTCGGTGGTTCCTGAAGCTACTCATACTGCTGGCGGTCATCGGCATCGCCATGACGCCTGTTCTGGCTTATTACTACCAACGCTATTCGGAAATCATTGAGATCGGTTTGCAGGGGAAAATCTTCGAACGGTCTTCCGGGATTTACGCCGCGCCATTTACTTTGCATACGGGCGCGCCTGTTCGTCAAACCGACCTCATCCGCTACTTGCAAGGCGTTGGTTATCTGCAACGCGGAACATCCGAAAATGAAACGCGCGGAAGTTACAACATTGCTGGCAACGCACTTGAAATCATTCCCAGCACAGAAGCAGTCATCAATGGAGCGAAAGCCTTTCAACCACTTCGTATCGTTTTCGGGCCAAACGGTTACGGGGTTCAGTCCATTACCGACACCGATAAACGCATGGATTTGCCGGAAGCCCAACTGGAACCTGAGCAGATTTCGGCGACAATCAATCAGCAGCGCGAGAAACGAAAAATCATAGAATATAAAGACCTGCCTCCGAATCTGATCAACGGCATTGTGGTCATTGAAGACCGTTCTTTCTATGATCATTCCGGCATCAGCCTGCGCGGAATTTTCCGCGCGTTCTTCCGCAATTACGAAGCGGGCGAAGTGCGCGAAGGCGGCAGCACCATCACTCAGCAATTGGTCAAGAGCTTTTTCCTGACGCCCGAGCGGACGTGGAAACGCAAATTATCCGAAGCCTACATGTCCATCATCCTGGAAAGGAAATTGAGCAAGGAACAGATCATGGCCATGTACTGCAACCAGATTTATCTGGGTCAGCGCGGCGGATTTTCCATCAATGGTTTTGGCGAAGCCGCTCGCGCTTATTTCGGCAAAGACATCAAGTATCTGAATCTGGCTGAATCGGCGCTGCTGGCCGGAATCATCCGCAGTCCGAATTATTACTCGCCGTATTCGCATGAAGATCGCGCTCGCGACCGTCGAAATTTCGTGCTGGATCAAATGGCTGAGAACGGAAAAATTACGCCTGCCGAAGCTGCAAACGCCAAACTGCAACCTTTGGGCGTGATCAGCAAAGGCGGCACCGACGCGACGGATGCGCCGTATTTCATTGACTACGTCATGCGGCAACTGGACATTCAGTACGGCGAAGACAGCCAGTCAATGCGCTCGATGCGCATTTACACCACGGTTGATCTTGACCTGCAACATGCAGCTTATGCGGCGGTGGCAAAGAACATGCCAGAGATTGATCGCCTGGTAATGCAGCGACGAGGTCGCACCAACGGTTTGCAGGTTGCTCTGGCAGCCGTCAATACCAAGACCGGCGAGGTTTTGGCAATGGTTGGCGGACGCGATTACGCCATGAGCCAGCTCAATCGCGCGACAGACGCCAAACGACAACCCGGCTCGGTTTTCAAACCGTTCGTTTACGCCGCCGCCCTGAGCGAAGGCGATCCCAGCCGCCGCATCACAACCGCAATGTCTTTCCTGGACGAACCTCGCGGGTTCGAATACGACGGGAAATACTACGCTCCGGGAAATTTCCGCGACGATTATGAAATGCGCGCAATGACTGTTCGCGAAGCGATGGTCAAATCCAAAAACGTCATCACGGTTTCAATCGCCGAGCGATTGGGCTTTCCGCAGGTTTCCAACTTCGCTCAGCGCGCAGGGTTGCCAACCGTTCCGGCTGTGCCTGCGGCGGCGCTCGGAGCATCCGAAGCGACGCCATTGCAGATGGCATCGGCTTACACTTCTTTCGCCAATCAAGGCAAGCGTGCCGCGCCGATTGCAATCAAACGGCTGACGACCAAAGACGGATCGGTCATCTTCGAATCACAACCGGAAATCACAGAAGTGATGAGTCCGCAGGTCGCTTACATCATGACTTCAATGATGGAAGAAGTGCTTGACCAGGGCACCGGCGCCAGAGTTCGTCAAATGGGTTTCCGCGCTCCGGCGGCGGGCAAAACAGGATCATCGCGCGATGGATGGTTTGCAGGCTACACGCCCAATCTGGCCTGCGCAGTTTGGGTGGGATTCGACGACAACACCGACATTGGAGTGACGGGCGGTTCGACGGCGGCATTGATCTGGGCAGATTTCATGAATCGCGCTTTGCAATTGCGACCGCATCTGGATGGACCATTCGAACCGCCGACTACAGGTCTTGTCGCACAGTATGTTGATCCGTCGGGTCAGCCGGCTCAGATAGACACTCCCGGCGCGCGGCAGGAATTGTTTTTAACCGGAACACAAACCGGCGAAGCGCAGGAGCTAATTGTCCCGCAATCCGGGCAACAAGCATCTGTTCAACCCGCTTCCATAGAAATTCCAACTTCGATTATTTCTCCGGCAGAACCATTGACCAACACGCAGACACCTGCAACGCGTCCCACACCTTATCCACCGCCGCCCGGTCAGTTCACATCTTCCGGCGGAGTTGATTCCTTGATTCCCGTTCCGCCTGCGGCTCGTGGCAGAGTTTCTTTATCCGGCGAATCGCCACCTAGACCATCGCCGACTCCGACGCCGACCCCGCCACGTTCAACAATTCGCGCCGCAACGGAAAGAATTTTATCAACGGTGACAGGAGTCAAACCTCCACCGACACCGACTCAGG
>CAYRQB010000131.1:0-4377 GCA_964426025.1 uncultured Heliomicrobium sp. | reverse complement strand
ACTCAGGCATCTCGATCCTCGTCAGCGTCAAATGCTGCGCCCCGATCCACGCCCAGGCCGTCGGCAACGCGTTCAACTCAAAGTTCAACCGGCAAAGCGTCTACTTTTCCGACGCCGTGGCCTGCGCCAAAACAACTCGCCCCCAGGCAAACAAGCAAACAGCAAACTGCTCCAAAAAAGACTAAGGATGACAGCAACACTCGTCCGCGGGTTGTTCCGACGCCTACGCCAAAACCGGCAGAACGTTCCGCCAAAACCAGCGCGGCCAAACAAGCTACAACTCAATTGACCAAAACGGCAAAATCAACGCCGACACCTGCCGCGAAACCGGCTACAACTCCAACTCCCAAACCTGCCGCCGCAACCACGAAGAAAACTTTTTGGCTTGAAGTCTGTTCTGTCAGCGGCCTGTTGCCGGTTAAGGGTTTATGCACAAAAGTTCGTAAGTCTTATCACGTGGGCGAGGAACCAACCCGAATGTGCAGTTCCAGCAAGCACTGAAAAGACGACTGGTTAAAAAGACAACGGCGCAACACAGGTATGAACTGAAAACCCGTGTTGCGCCGTTTTTGCAATCGAACAACAGAAAGCCGGACTAAGGCTTTTTCTCTCCGCCCTCAGTCTTTGCCGGACCAAGCGTGCGCAGGAATTTAACCATGGCAGTAAGCTCTGCTGGTTTCAGCGTGTCGCTGAATCCGGGCATGATTCCCTTGCCTTCTTTGAGCGCGACAAGAATGGCGTCATCGGTTGTTTCGGTCTGCCATTTTTCAGTGGTCATATCGGGCGGTTCCAAACTCTCAATGCCTTTGCCGTCGGGGGCGTGGCATTTTGCGCAGTGTTGTTTATACAAAGCCGCCGCGTCAACACCTTTGGCGGCTTTGCCTTTGGCTGGCGCTTTGCGTTTACCCGTCTGAGCCGAACCGGCAATTGAGATCAACACAGCAACGGCCAGCATAACGACCAGAATCGAAAATTTTCTTTTCATCGTCTTCCTTAACTCCTGATGTAAATTGTCGAATGTGGTTTCGTCCGGAAGGAGTGCCAGACAGCAATAATCCTATAACCTGAAATTCATTCCGGCAACTCCTGCTGTTCCGGTTCGGGCAAAAAGAAACTCAAAACAAGGTTTCCGGCGTAAACCAGAAAAGCGACTGCTGCCGCCGCATACGCCAGTTTGATCGAAGCTCCCGTGCCGGGCATCGTCGCCAGCAATTGCGTGGTCAACAACGGAGCCGACGCTCCGATCATTCGCCCTCCGATGTTCGCCGCAAAGCTTTCGCCTGTTCCGCGTAAATGCGTTGGGTAAACGCGCGGGAGGTAATTTCCCCAGAAGCTCAATTGAGCGACGGTGAACAGTCCGGCGAAAAACATTCCCCATTTCAACATCGCCAGATTGCTGGTCGCCGGAAAAATGAAAATAAGCGGAATCATCAACAATCCCGGAATCAAAAACACTCTGAGCAGTTTTCGCCGCGATAAAATGCGAATCGCCAAAAAAGCCAGAATGAATCGTCCTACTAATCCGCCGAGTTCCTGAAACAACTGAGTATTGGCGACTGCGCCGGAAATGATCTTCGCGCGTTCCGGCGCAGGCAGTGCGGCATCAATCTGAACCAGCGAAGGCACGATTTGCGGAATTTGTTGAATCGCTCCAAACGCAGCGCCCAAACTGCAGGCGAACATCGCCGCCGTGATGAGCGTAGTCTTGCGCAATTCCGGCACGAACAGCGCGCCCAAACTCGGACGTTTCAATGTGCCTGCCGTGCGCTTCTGTTGCCAGACTGGAGATTCGGGCAGGAAAGGCCGGATGATGATCAACGGGATTGCCGGAATCAAACCGGAAATCAGCAGATAACGCCAGTTTTCGTGGCCGCCTTGAATTGCCGGAAGCGAAGTTGAAACCTTCGCAATCAGCACAGCCATTCCGCTGACCATCACGCCGCCGAGCGAAGAAAAAGCCTGCGTGTATCCCAACACCGACTCGCGCTGTTTCGGATCGGAGAAAAGTTCGGCCAGCCAGGCGACCGCGGCAACGAATTCCACGCAAACGCCGATGAATGTGGTACATCGAAACACCAGCAATATCGGCAACGAGGTAGCGAAGCCAGCCGCAAACGCCGAAAACGCATAAACCAGAATGCTCCAGGTCAGCACTCGTCGTCTTCCCAGTCGGTCTGTCAAATACCCGCCCAGCAACCCGAAGATTCCACCGGACACCGCAGGCACATAAAAAAACAGATCGCGCCAGTAATTGTATTCGGGAGTGCCAAACGCGAATCCGCCGAGTTTCGTGACCGCATCACGAATGATCAGTGGCAGCATCAACAGTTCATAAGTGTCGAACGCAAAACCTATGACGGCAATGACGCAGATCAACCATTGAACGCGCGTCAGTTTTAATGGAGCAGTGGTTTCATTTGCCATAATCGTTGTTCTTCAGCCTTCCTGTTTACCTTCGATTGCACACAGCAAGACGCCCGCGGCAATCCCTAAACGGCGATCCAGCCTGTGTTGGGTGTCGAGTGAAAAATCCAGCGTCAGTTTGGTGACAAAAGGATTGAAGTTCTGTTTGAATTCAGCAACCTGAACGCCTGACAAATGCACTGTGAAACTTTGCGGAATCAGGTTGCTCAAAAAGCGGCGAACGAGAGCCAGAAAAGCATTCTCTTCCTGAATCATTCCTATTTCATTGTCATAAATGTCCAGTATGATCCATTCGTCACGGAACATGGATTTCAATCCTTTGCGGCGAAGCGCGCCGATCTTTCGGCCAGACTCGCTTTCGACAACATCATAGGCGGCTGAAAAATCCATAATCGCCCTCGCCTGAATCGAAATCAGTTCAGTCGTCATGTCTTCGCCCGTGTAAAGTCGTATGTCTTCCTTCAACTTGAAGGCTTTCATTTTGGAAAAAAGGACGACGTTGCCCGAAGGATCGAAGATTTCAAACTTCCCTCCTGCCAGAGTCATGACTCTTTTTCGTATCAGATAAGTCGAATGGCTGAATCGGTTTGATGTCATATGCGCTCACATAGAATTGATACAACTAAGCTTCTTTGTTCTCCGCCGGTTTGGATGGCGAAGGATGATCACGGCGATATTCTTCCAGCAGTTCCTGCATGATGTCGGAAAAAATCCAGTTGGGGTCTAACGATGGATCGGCCTGCATTCGCCGCTCGAATTCGGCGTAAGCCTTCGCCCGCGCCCACGCAAAAAAATGCGCCAAGTCATAATCAATTTCGGGCATTCGCCTGACCTCGATAAATGGAATTTCAGTCTGTCGTTTTGATTGCTTGTTAATGCATTGATGAAGCGGCGCGATTCTCAAGCACTGGCTGAAGCGTGTCAAGCTTTGGTTGAAGCGGCACGTTAAGTTCGCGATGATCTGATCGAATCTAAAATTGGAAAGAAAGCCATTAACCGCGAACAGCGACGAGAACGCCACACAATCGAATTGTAATCTTACGAGTTGCCCGGCAATTCATCAGACCTTGTCAGATTGCTCATCTCTTGACGGACGCAGACCGATTTGCGAACCTCACCTTGCATTCAACAAACAACTTTTCCGCATCACCCCAAAATCAAAACGACAGCAATCCGGACAAGGAGTAATGACATGTCTAAAAAGCAATTCTCTGTTGTGTTGATCGCGACAATATTCCTGATCGCACAACAAGCGCGATTGGCGTCTGCTCAACGCGGCGGATTGAGCGACAATCAGGTCGTCGCCGGTTTGAAAGAAGCTCTTCAGGTGGGCGCTGGAAACGCCATCAATTTGACCGGACGAC
This sequence comes from uncultured Heliomicrobium sp., assembly GCA_964426025.1. Lineage (GTDB taxonomy): Bacteria > Acidobacteriota > Blastocatellia > RBC074 > RBC074 > RBC074. Next base: position 589 of record CAYRQB010000131.1, on the reverse strand, counting down.
TGGACGGCTTTTTCAAAAATGCCGCGATCAAGATTCTGTTGCCGAAACAGCTCAACACTGTCGGCAAAGGTTTGCGCGCCGTTGGCCAGGGCAGGATGGTTGACGAATTCGTGTTGAGCATGAACCGCGCGGCGGAAAAAGCCGCTCCCGAAGCTCGCAAAATCTTCATTGACGCCATCAAACAGATGACCTTCGACGACGCGCGCAAGATTCTGTTCGGCAAAGACACCGCCGCAACCGAATATTTCAAGAGCAAGACTTCCGACAAAATCGCCACGGCCTTTCGCCCTATCGTCGAAAAATCAATGAACGAAGTCGGCGCGACGCGGCAATACAAAGAACTGATTGACCGATTCCAAAGCATTCCTTTTGCCAGAACTCAATCGCTGGACATTGACGATTATGTCGTGGGCAAATCGCTCGACGGATTGTTTTACATGGTCGCCGAAGAGGAAAAGAAGATTCGCAAAGACCCGCTCGCCCGCGTCAGCAGCATTCTGAAAGACGTGTTCGGTCGCCGCAGATAATTTTCTCGTAACTGCTCAGGGAGAACGAAAAAGAGATTACGGAACAGACGGAAATAACGGAA
>CAYRQB010000130.1:0-15478 GCA_964426025.1 uncultured Heliomicrobium sp. | reverse complement strand
TAAGGACTTTCAACCTTTGAAGAAAGTATAAAGCTTATCAGGTTGGTAAAGATTTTAGTGCAAACTGCCATTTGAGAGCAAAGCTGCTCCGGTTTGAGAGTCGCAAGGTTTCAAAGGCAGACGATCTAAATTCTCAACCTTAATTGAAACACTGCTAACACTGCTAAAGGGCATCGAAAAGGCCTCAGCCATTTTGTTTCTTTACTATGTGATTTTGGTTCAGGCAGATTGTTATTAACCGAGGGTAACTTAAATCTACTGAATCAAACCGCTGGCAGTAAGGATTCTGGCAGTATAGTTTCTCCATTGATTACTTGGTGGTCTCCTTCGTTGATATGCGGCTTCTGCGTCAAGCTAATCCCCTGAGATTGATGCGGAAGCCGCAATTGTTTTTTGGACTTCAATGATCTCGTGGCATAATCCCACCGCCTTAACTGAACTCTGCCGAATCGAATGTGCTTTATGCAAATCTGGCTTTCCAAAGAGAGCGAAGTCTCAATTCGCGAACAACTGACGGCTCAGATAAAGCTGGCCATACTCAGTCAGGATTTGGTTCCCGGCGAAAAATTGCCCAGCACGCGCGAACTGGCCAGACGATTGCGCATTCATTCAAACACCGTCAGCGCTGCTTACAGGGAATTGTCCGAACTCGGATGGGTGGATATGCGAACCGGAAGCGGAATTTACGTCCGCAAATTCACTCGCGAAGTCGAGCTTGAAGCCAAGCTGAACCTGGACAATTTGATCGTCGAGTTTTTGCAGGTCGCCAGACGGAAAGGATTCTCACTGGCGGAAATTCAATTGCGCATAAAACATTGGATGAGATTGCAGCCCCCGGACCATTTTCTGGTGATTGACCCCGACCAGGAATTTCGCGAAATACTGATGGCTGAAATTGCAAACGCCACGGGCTTTCGCGTACAGGGAGCCGGCGTCGAAGATTGCGCCAACCGCAGCAAACTGGTCGGAGCAATTCCCGTTGCGCTTTATGGTCAGGCCGAAAAAATTTCTGCCGCGCTACCGCCTAAAATGGCTTGTCTGTTGATCCGAACCCGCTCGGTCACTGAAACGCTCAAATACGAAACTCCGCCAACGGCTGAAGACCTGATTGCGATAGCTTCCCGTTGGCCAGCCTTTTTGCAGTATGCGCGATCGGTGCTGGCGGCGGTCAAAGTGGATCAGGACTCGCTGAGTTTTCGCGACGCGCGCGAAAGCGGATGGCAGAAAGGGCTTCGCTCGGCCTCATTTATAATTACGGACGCCGCAATCGCGTCTCAAGTCCCGCCCGGTGTGCGCGTCCGAACCTTTCAAATCATCTCCGACGCTTCATTGACCGAACTTCGCAATTACGTCGAAAAGTTTCTGACAACCGAACACATCTGAAGTTGTGACGCATCAACAAGTGTCCTAAACAGCAAGTCCGTCAATCATCATATCGAATATCATTCAGCGCGGTTTTGGCCTGGCTATTGCCCATGGGCGATTCGACCAGAGGATTGAAGCATTTGTTACCAAATGGCTGACGGGCTTCGCCGACAGAAGTTGGAATGCGGCGACACCTCAGTTATGTGGCAATAGGTTGTCCCGGAGGAAGAGATGGAACTACTGTTTGGCTTCGTAATAGTAATTGCAGTGATTACGGTCGTCGGCCATTTCATTTGGTGGATGCTGGCGACGATCTTTCGCGCCTTACTTGGAGAACCTGCAAAGCCTGCTGAAACGATTTCACTGAATACGCGCTGCGTCGAATGCGGAACGCTGTTGCGCATCGGCGATGATTTCTGTCATTCCTGCGGACGATGGCAGGTTGTGCGAACTGAATCCGAACCCCTGGCCAGTTTGAAAATAGCGGCTCGGCTAATGGACAGCCTGTTGAATCAAGGCAAGCTCGATCTGCAGACGCATCGCGCCGTGATGAAAGCGATTGAAGACGAACGCGACCGTTTGATCAATCCCCAAGGCCATCAGCCGAAAGAAGAGATCAGGGAAGAGATTCCAACGCCTCGGCCTGAAACAGTAGTTGAACCATTGGTGAAGCCTCAAGCAATCGTAGTTGAGACTGTTCCGCAAACAGTTGTGCAGAACAGTTTGCCTGCGACAAGCAAGTCGGTCGAACCGACACCGGCAATTGATTCTGTCGTGGCTGAGCCGCCCGCAAGTGATTTCCAGGCGGAACCTCGTCGTTCGCTGACCGAGATGCTGGCGACGTTTATGGAAGAAAGCAGCATTCGTTGGGGCGAATTGGTCGGCGGATTGCTGATCATTGGTTGTTCGCTGGCATTGGTCATCAGCCTGTGGACGCAAATCGCTGCCGTGCCATTGCTGAAGTTTTCGGTCTTTGCCGGATTGACCGCCGGGTTGTTCGGCATAGGGTTTTACAGCGCGCATCGTTGGAAGTTGCCGACCACCAGCCGAGGAGCATTGATCATTTCAACCTTGCTGGTTCCCATCAATTTTTTGGCGATGACGGCTTTTTCGCAAACCGCCGCGCCGAATTCGCCAGTCATCATTGGCGGCGAATTGATCGCGTTGTTGACGTTTGCGATTCTGGTTTATCAGGCGGCGAAAGTAATCGCGCCGGGCGATTCCTGGCTTATGACCGGAGCAAGCTTGTTGCCATCACTTGGAATGTTGATGGCGAAACATCTTCAGACTGATTTGATGGCGACGGTCTGTCTCGGATTGGCCCCGCTGGCGTTTTATTGGCTCGGCGCTGGAGCGATGCTGCGTCGGTCGAAGGAAGAAGACGTTGATGATGAAGTCAATCGAACCTACACGCTTTTCGGCATAGCCTCTTTCGCAGCTTTGATTCCTGTTGGTTTGTTGTTGGTCAAATCGGGCAATCTGGCGGATTCGTTGCAATCCTTTTCGCCGATTGTGACTTTGGTCGGGATGCCCTCGATTGCCGCAGGTTTGACTTTGCGTAAAAGGGCTGTCGAATCGGCGGGGATGACAAAAACAATCGCCACCAGCATTGCCATCATGGGCGGAATGCTGGCGACAACAGGATTGGTGTTGGCATGGCCTCGTCCGTTACTGGTTATGGTCATTGCTTTGATCAACTGCGCTGTTTGCGTTGCCATAGCCTGGCGTTCCGATTTGAAGCGCGCTCATTACGCAGCCATTGCCTTTTTCGCTCTGGCCTATCTGATCGGTTGGAATCTGTTGATTGGCGATTACCCGTCGTGGAGCGAAGACAGCAGGCGATTGCATGCCAGCCTGTGGTCGAAAACAAGCGGTTTGGCCTGGATGAGTTTGTTCGTACTGTTCGCATTCATCGCCGATTTGTACAGACGAAACGAACGCAAAGCGGAAAGTCGCATTTACGAGTTTGCCGTTGTCACAGCGGCGTTTTTCAGCTTGCTTATTCTGAGCTTGCACGGATGGGGTCGAGTTGGCGATCCGAATCATTTGACACTTGTTTATGGCTTTTATGCCGTGGCCGCTTTTGTCATCGCCTGGCATAGAAATCAATTTATCTCGACCTGGATCGGGTTGAGCCTGTCGTTGCTGTCCATCGCTCAGGCTTTCGTTTTCAAGTTCGGATATTCACTGTCGCAGCATCATCCGGTCAGGTTGTCCGTGCTGACGTTTGCCAGTCTCGCCACGATTTCCGCAGCAGTTCTGAGAAAATCCGACGATAAAATCCAGCGCGTTTTTGTCAGACCCGCTACCACTTCAGCGTTGATCGGTTCAGTCGCCGTTGCGCCGTTCATCTTGTTTGGCGGATGGATGACGATGGAACAACTGTTCATACGGTCGCTGTGGCTGGCGGCAATCTGGTTGACACTTTCGGTCTTAAATCGCTGGCCGATTCTGTTCACGGCATTTCAAGCGGCTTTGAGCTTCGGCGCGGTTTGTGGCGTGGCGGCGATTTTCGACGCCAGAGCTTTGCCGTCGCATTTGTCGTGGAGCGATCCGTTGCGATTGCAGGCTCAGGGAATCGCGCTGGCTTTGATCAGTTTGGTCTGGATTGGTTTGCGAATCAGGATTCGCGGCGATCGTTTCAGTCGGCGCGATTCAAACGACGAACCAATGGCAACGGCGGATGCGTCAGGCTTCAGTCAATTGCTTTTCCCGCCCTGGCCGACGGTTGATCGAATGGTCACGGCACTGGTTTGGGGATTGTTGGTTGCGCTTTGCCTGCGCGGAATCGGCGGAGAGTTGGTGAGAGATTTCATCTCGTTTGAAACCGCGCGTCCCGTGGCCGGTGATTTTGCTTTGCGAGTGCAAGGCGCGGGTTCGTGGTTGCTGGCGCTGGCGCTGGCGTTGGTTTTCGTCGCAGGGTTGTGGGAACAATTTCAGAAACGTGCTGTGTTGGCGATCATCAGCTTGCTGGCTTGCGCCTGTGCGCTGTTGGCTATGCGATGGCCTGTCGGCGGGACGACCATGTCGTCATTGCGTTGGCTGTCGGCCATTGGTTTTGCGCTGGTGGCTGTGCCGATTATTTTCCGCAATCGGATCCGTCGAATCTGCGAGCGATTCAATTGGCCGCAAATGAACGAGCGAGCCAAAGGATTGGCCAGTCTGGCGCGCGACGAATCGTTGGCGCTTTTTGCTGCGCCGGTTTTGCTGCTGACGGCAATCCTTTTTTTGTCGTCAACTCCGGCATTAACTTTGTCAGGAAAGCTGATCTTTCTGGCTCCTCTGGTTGTGGTCAGTCTGACTCTGGCCGCGCACGCCATTCGCGAACGTTCGCCGATTTACGCTATTGCTTCCGGCCTGTTGCTGAATCTGGCGGCGACGTTGGGAGTTTTCTTCGACCGAGACAGCCATCCGATAACCCTCATTCAGGTAAACATCATAGTCTCAGCCGTGTTCTCGATTGTCTGGCTGGAACTGTGGAGAAGGCTTTCAGCGAAAGATTCGCAGAGCGATACGGCTCCGAGCCAAATATTGCGACGCCTGATTGCTGCCACTCTTCTTGGCAGTCTTGTCTTGTTGGCGTTCGCCGACTTGCGACTTTCCTTATCGCCGGAAGTGACCAGCTTGTCCGTCGCAAAAATTGGTAACAGGTTGGGTTGGGCGGCGACCTTGTTGTCCGCTGCGGCCTGGTTTGATTTGCGCCGTCATCAGACGGGAAATCTCTTTGCCGGAATTCGAGTCTCGCATTTCGGAATTGCTTTGCTGGCAGTTGTTTCGTTGTTGATCGCAAGCCTAAGCCGTTATGCGAACGGTTGGACGACGCTTCACTTCATAATGATCGGTTTGGCCGCATCGTCATGGTTGATGCTGGCATTGCGACATTCCAGCCTGTCAGTGGTTGCGCGCTTTGTTCAGCTTCAACCGGACAGAAATGACGAAAGCCTTGTTTGGGCGACGGGCTTCGGCCTGGCGCAGTTTTTGATCACTGTCAGAGGCATTCCCGCTACTGACGATGTTTGGTGGACGGTTGGATCGTTTGGATTGTTGAGTTTTTTGTTTGCGTCGTTGGCCGTCGCGACTGTCAGCCGAGCCTATGTTTACCTGAGCGGAATACTTTGCAATCTGATTGCCGTCAGATTGTTTGTCGAACATTACGATTGGCTCAGCAAGTTCGAGAATTTCATATGCGTCAATGTCACAGTGCTTGCGCTTTCGTCATTGGCGTGGCTGAGGCTCGATCTGGCTTTGGCGAGAAGAGGAGGGAAGTCAAACGCACTGCCTTTCCACCGACTGGCCGCGGCTGTTTCTTTGATTGCGATTGCCGCCATTACCGGTTTGCGATGGATTGATAACCTGGGTGGTTTAACCGGCAGGGGAAACACCTGGCTACCTTGGGTGACGCTGATTTCCGTAGCTTTGCTGTTCGTTGCCAGTTCGTGGGATGGCAAAAATCTGTGGGCGCTGCGCGGATTGCATATGACCGGATTGGTGATGATCGTCAGCGCTTGTTTGCTGCCGGGTTACAGCGGCCACAGATTGTTGACGGAGACCACGATCTCCATATCGCTTTCAATTCTGATGACAGCCATTCTGTGGCGACGGCGAGATTCGTTGTCGAGACTTGCTGCGAGCCTGCGCATTTCGATCAGCGATGATTTGCCCGAACGAATGTGGTTGTGGCTGATTGATATAAGCAAGGTTTTGACTGCGTTCGTGGCGTTTTCAATTGGGACGATTGTCTTTGACGTTGGTTCTTTGTGGTTGAGATTGTCCGCGACAACTGCCGTCTTTGTTGTGCCTGTGTCTTTTGCGTTGCTGGCGCGGGCGGATAAAACCGGGCGGTTGATTACAATCAGCCTGCGACTTGGCTTGTTGAATTTGCTGTTCTGGTGTTGGGCATGGTTGTCGCCGGTTGGCGGATGGCAGGCGATCAATCGGTTGGTGATTGTCATGCTGATTGCCGCTGGTGTTCTGGCCGTTTACCGATTGGTAATCGCTCAACGATTGTCCGTCGAAAGCGAATGGCGAAAATGTTTGCGCTTCGATTTGCCGATGATAGCGATTTGCGGTCTGGCTTCGCTGGCGTTGGTGTTGGCTGCTGAAGTTTTCAATTATGCGACCTGGGGCGGGGTATTGATCAGTTGGCCTGCGATTGTTGCTGTTCTGTTGACCTTGATCGGACTCGGATTGATCTCAATTGCTTTTGCGGTTTTGCCGGACGAAGACCCGTTCAATCTGAACGAGCGCGGACGAATGCGTTACGTTTACGCTGCGGAAATCATCGTGGTGCTGACCTTCATGCATTTGAGGTTGACGATGCCCTGGTTGTTCAGCGGCTTTTTCACCGCTTACTGGCCGATAATCGTTTTACTGCTGGCGTTCGTTGGCCTGGGTTTGGCAGAGTTTTTCCGGCGTCAAGGCCGGATGGTTTTGGCCGAACCGTTGGGAAGAACCGGAGCTTTCATGCCGTTGTTGCCGGTGATTGGTTTTTGGGCGGTGAATTCTGACGTTCCATATTCTGGCTTGTTGTTACTGGTTGGCGTGTTTTACGGAATTGTTTCAGTCATGCGGCGATCATTCGCCTTTGGATTGCTGGCCGCTCTGGCTGGCAACAGCGGGCTGTGGCATTTCTTGAACAACGTGGACGGCCTGCGATTTTTCGAACATCCGCAGTTGTGGCTGATTCCCATGGCGTTGTCCATATTGTTGGCAGCCAGAATCAACAGACAGAGCCTGTCGCAGGAACAGACGAGCCTGATTCGATACGGCGCGCTGATAGTCATTTATGTTTCGTCAACCGCTGACATCTTTCTCAATGGAGTTGTAGATTCGCCGTGGTTGCCGATCATTCTGGCTGTTCTTTCGGTGTGTGGAGTGATGGCCGGTTTGATGCTGCGCGTCAGATCGTTTCTGTTCCTTGGTACGGCATTTCTGATGCTTTCCATGTTGACGATGATCTGGTCGGCTTCGGCCAATCTTGGCTGGACTTGGTTGTGGTATGTGATGGGAATTGCGTTCGGCGTTTTCATCATCTACACCGTGGCCATGTTCGAGCGAAAACGCGTGGAGATGCTGGGCTTCATCGAAAGATTGAAGCAGTGGCAATAAAAAAAGGGCAGACGCGAACGCCTGCCCCTTTTGCGATCAGAAAACGATGCTTACTGACACGACGGCGGGAAGACCGGAATAACCAGGCTTGATGTGCCGAGCGTCATCTTGTGGAAGTTGCGGCCTCCGCTGTAACCGTTCTGGCTGGAAGAAAGGTTGAGAACGGCTCCGATCAGAGCGCCTTCCGCAGAGGTTCCGGAGACACCTATCTTGATCCAGCCCGTGCGTCCCGCAGGAACGAACTGTTCGAATCGCGGCGTGGTGCGCGGGAAGCTGTTGGAAATCGAACTTCGGAACTGGCAGGAGCCGGAATTGAACGAGAAGCTCACTGCGTTTTCAGTGTCATCGTAGAAGATGCCGAAAAGCGAGCCGAGAGCCGTCGCGCCGAGTCCCAGATTACCTCCAATTCGGTTGACGACAATCATGGTGTCGTTGCCGTCCGCACGGCTGGGCAATCCGTCGGCGGCGATGACGCGGCCAAGCAGATTGTATTTCATGCCGTCAAAACTCATCGAGGCAGTGTTCGAGGCCGCATTGCAATCAACCGGCGTAGCGGAAATCGCTGCAATCGCCTCAGCTCCCAGGTTGGCGAAATGTCCGGAGCTTAGTTTGACGTATTCATCGCCGATCAAATAATTGAAATTGATCGGACAGCCTTTGCTGTCAACCGCGACGGCGATGATGTATCCGGTCACTCCTGGATCAAGGTCTGAGACCAGGAAGCTGGAAGTTTGATTGGCCGTCAAACACAGGAAGTTATCAGCCACAGAGCAATTCGATCCATCCACGAAGAACAGATGCAGGAACGCAGGGCGAGCGGCGTGAACATTGGTCAGGCTGATTCGCGTGTTTTCCGAATTCGGATTGGCGACGCTGGAAGTGTAAATCGGGAAGACCAGAATCGAGCCAGGTCTTTGGTCACTGCCGGTTGCAATCGGATTCAATGCGAAATCATTGATGTCAATGCCGGGGCCGACGTTCGGGCAATCCGGTCCGGTGCAGGGATCGGGAGTGCAGTTGGCCGTCAAACAATTGATGACCGTCGTCGAAGCGTCGTTGATGTTGTCGCTGTTGGTGTCGAAGTTGACTTTGTAATCAGTACAGAATCGCGTTCCGGGCGCGACACCCTGACGGACGCGAACCTGGAATGTGATTGTCACCGTCGCATTGACGGGGATTTCGCCGTTCCAGTCCACCTGCGCCGAGCCGAGAGTGCAAGCTCCGCCGCCGGATGAAGTGCAAGTGCCGGGAATCGTCGTCAACTGAGTCGGCAACAGGGCGGTGAATTCCGACCCCGGATTGTCGCGTTGAATGCCGTCGCCGCTGTTTGTCAACTTGGCTTCGATGTTCAGCACGTTGCCGCTGCCGATGCAAACATCAACTCCTGTAGCGCGAATTGCAATATCCGTGTTGCGGACTTGCGCCCCCGGCGGCGGATTGACCGTGACGGTCGAGGTATTGGAATTGTTACCGCTCGTTGGATCGGTGGTTGACGAGGTCACATTGACCGAATTGCTCAGAGTCCCGACAGGGAAAGTGAACGGGACTTGAATCCTGATGGTCACAACTGCCGTGTTATCTGGCGCTACGCCTGACAACGTGCCGATGTTGCAGGTGACGGTTGTCGTGCCGGAGCAGCTTCCCTTGGTCGAAGTTGCCGAAACCAAAGTCACTCCGCTTGGCAAAGGATCGGTTATGACGACATTGTCCGCAGCCGATGGGCCATTGTTGGTGGCGGTGATTGTGTAAGTCACCTGATCGCCAGCGCGAATGACATTGGCATTGGCGGTTTTGACGATGCTCAGATCGCTGCGCGGTTGCAGCGTCGAGACGACGGTTGTCGTGTTGTTGCCGCTTTCGGGATCGGTTGTGCCGCTGGGCACGGCGACGGAAGCTGTGTTGGTGATTGTGCCAGTGGCGTTGGTTGGGACAGTCGCCGTGATGGTGAAAGTCGCAGTTCCGCCATTAGCCAGATTTACCGTCGCGTTGATGTTGCCGGTTCCGTTGGCCGATCCGCAGCTTGAACCGCTGGAAGCGGCACAAGTCCAGCTTACGTTTGTCAGCAAAGCTGGAACGGTATCCGTGACTGTCGCTCCGTTGACCGGGCTTGGCCCGGCGTTGGTTACGACGATTGTATAAGTCAGCGTCGAACCTGGAATCGGTTGCGTCGGATTGGCGGTTTTGACGATGTTAAGGTCTGAACGGGAAATCACCGTGTCAGCGTCGCTTGCGGAGTTATTGCCCATTGACGGATCGGTCGTTCCCGCCGGGGGCGCTACTGTCACAGTATTGGTCAGCGTGCCCATGGCGTTTGTGGCGACGGTAGCCGTCAGAGTGAAGGTTGCCGCTCCGCCATTGGCCAGATTGACTGTGGTGTTGATGTTGCCGTTTCCGTTGGCCAATCCACAACTCGATCCGCTGGAAGCCAGGCAAGTCCACGAAGCATTGGTCAGGCCGGATGGCAGGTTATCAACCACTGCTGCGTTTGTGACCGCGCTCGGGCCGTTGTTGGTGACGGTGATGGTGTATATGACCTGATTGCCGGCGGTGACCGTTGACCCGTTGTTCGATTTGGTAATTGCCAGATCGGTTGTCGGCGTCAACGTATCGGTGTCGCTGGCAGAGTTATTGGCAGAGTTCGGATCGGTGGCGCCGCTTGGCGCAGCGACAGTGGCTGTGTTCGTAATCGTGCCGGTAGCCGTGCTGGCAACCGTCGCGTTCACTGTGAAGGTCGCCGTTCCGCCCGCAGCCAGATTCACCGTCGTATTGATGTTGATATTGCCGTTTGCCATAGCGCAGCTTGAACCCGCCGAAGCCGTACAAGTCCACGACCCGATCACCAGATTGCTTGGCATTATGTCAGTCACCGCTGCGCCGGTAACCGCGCTCGGTCCGGCATTGCTGACGACGATTGTGTAGGTCGTCTGTGTGCCCGGAACCAGAGTCGTTACGTTGTTGGTTTTGGTGACGGACAAATCAGCAACTGGCGCAAGCTGATCAGTGTCGCTGGCCGAATTGTTTGCCGGATTAGGATCGGTCGCGCCCGCGGGCGGAGCGACAGAGGCTATGTTGGTAAGCGTGCCCGTGGCGTTGCTGGAAATTGTCGCCGTCAAAGTGAAGGTCGCCGATCCGCCGACAGCCAGACTGACTGTCGCGCTGATGTTGCCGCTGCCATTCGGAGCGCCGCAGCTTGAACCAGCCGAAGCCGTGCAAGTCCAGGATGCATTGGACAGTGTTGAAGGCAAGTTGTCTGTGACGGTCGCTCCTGAAATCGCGCTTGGACCGGAGTTGCTGACGACGATGGAGTAAGTGGTTTGCGTTCCCGGCGCGGAAACAGTCGCGTTGTTCGATTTGGTAATCGAAAGGTCTGACGACTGAACGACCGTGTCCGTATCCATTCCCGAATTGTTGTTTCCACCCGGATCGGTAACGCCGCTTGGCGCACTCACCGAAGCCGAGTTGGTGACGGTTCCTGTCGCATCGGAACGAACCGTCGCCGTCAGTGTGAATGTCGCGGTTCCATTGGCGGCCAGGTTGACCGTCGCGTTGATATTTCCAGTGCCGTTGGGAGAGCCGCAACTCGATCCAGCCGAAGCCGTGCAAGTCCAGGTTGCGTTGATCAATTGCGGAGGCAGAGTGTCAGTGACGGTCGCCCCAGTGATTGAACTCGGGCCATTGTTCCTGGCGATGATCGAATAAGTTGTTTGCGCACCGGCGGTAACCGTGCTGGCATTGTTTGATTTGGTGATGCTCAGATCGGCGACAAGATTCAATGTGTCGGTATCCGTGGCAGAGTTATTTGCCGGATTCGATTCGACGGTTCCGGGAGGCGGAGCAGTGGTGGCGGTATTGACTACGTTTCCTGTCGCGTTCGGAGAAACCGTTGCCGTCAACGAATAAGTTACAGTTCCATTCACAGCCACGTCAGCCGTGGTGTTGATGCTTCCATTGCCGTTGGGCGATCCGCAGGCTGAACCCGCCGAAGCCGTACAAGTCCAGGTTGCGTTCGTCAAATTAGCAGGCAGGTTGTCGGCGACTGCCGCTCCGGTCACAGCGCTTGGCCCTGAGTTCGAGACAACGATTGTGTAAGTTGTCTGCGTTCCCGGAACCACCGAAGTGGCGTTGTTGGTTTTGGTGATGGCCAGGTCAACTGTCTGGGTAATTGAATTGACGTCTGTGTCGCTGTTGTTGCCTGGTATCGGATCGGGCGCTGACGCGGGTGCAGTCACTGTGGCGGTATTGCTCAGCGATCCGGTGGCAGAATTGACGACCGTCGCGTTCAGTTTGAATGTCGCTGCGCTGCCGGGCAAAAGGTCAACAGTCGTGTTGATGCTGCCGTTGCCGCTGGGCGCTCCGCAGGCTCCGCCGGTTGAGGCGGTGCAAGTCCAGGATACGTTGGTTAGTTTGGTAGGAACCACGTCGTTGACCGTTGCTCCGGTCACAGCGCTGGGGCCGTTGTTGCGAACGGTGATGGTGTACATCGTCTGTGTTCCGGCAACAACGGTATTCGTTCCATCGGTTTTGGTGATTGAAAGATCAGCCATTGGCGTCAGCGTGTTTGTGTCGCTGGCCGTGTCGTTGGTCGGATTCGGATCAACTGCGCCGCCGGGCATTCCGACTGTCGCAGTGTTAGTAATCGTTCCAGTCGCCGATGGGTTAGGCGTGACAGTCAAATTGTAAGTCGCAGTGCCGCCGTTCAGCAGACTGACTTTGGTGTTGATGCTTCCTGTTCCAGTGGCGTCCTGGCACGAAGAGCCTGTCGAAGCGACGCAAGTCCACGAAGCATTGAGGAATACGGCGGGCAAAGTATCAACGACCGGAATTCCAAAAACGTCGTTCGGGCCGTTATTTCGCACGACGATGATATAAGTCAGCGGTGCGCCCGGAACGGCGGTCGTCTGGTTGTCGGTTTTGGTGATTGATAGGTCTGAAGTCGTCGAACAGAATGGAATTTCGCCGACGGAATTATTGACTAATCCGGTGGCTCCGCGAGTCGCGCCGTTTGGAGGAAATTCGCTGACCGAAGGAGCCTGCGAAGTTCCGTTAACTCCGCCGTTTACCTGCGTGGAAATGCTTCCGCCGGAAAAGGCTATGTAACCGCCGCCGCCGCCGCCGCCGGGTCCTTCCGATTCAGCGGCAAATGCTCCGGTTGGGGGAAATTGATTGCCGCCGTTTCCGCCGTTGGCTTGAGCGCTGATTCCGCCCAGGCTGGTTTTGGCCGCAACGACTATTGTTCCGCCGCCGCCGCCGCCGCCCGCGCCGTCGCGATGAGAATCGCGCGTATCGCCGCCGTTAACTCCGTTGGCTTTCAGCATGCCGCTGCCACTGACAGAATCGGCGATGATGTAAATCAATCCGCCGCCGTTTCCACCTGCGCCGCCTGTGTCGTTGTTTTGTGCTCCGGCGCCGCCACCGCCGCCGAGAAAGATGCGACCGGTCGTATCCTGAGTGACCGGGCGTCCGCCCAGACCGCCGACTTCGCGGCGTTTGTCACCCATCCAAACATCATTGCCCGGCCCTTGCGTCAAAGCGTTGCCGTCGGCAGTCGCGTAGCTGTAACCGCCGCGGCCTCCGCCGGATGAATCCGTCAGTTTGTTGCCATTGGCAACGTAACCCGGATCAAGCGCCCAGGCTGCTGTGCCTGTCACCGACCCATCCATTACCCCTTGCCCCGTCCAGGTTTTGCCGTTATTGCCATTTGCTCCGCCGCCGCCGCCGGAGTTGTGATCGGTTCCGCCGCCGCCGCCATTGGCTGCTGCGCCTCTGGCGTAACGTCCGCCGTTCTGATCGTAATCCGATTGGGAACCGGCGATGCCTTCGCCTTTCTCTCCGCCGAAATCCTGTAACGGTCCAACGTAATCGGTGCGGCCAAAATTAACGCTGGTGTTTGACAATCCGCCGCCTCGAAAACCCAATCCGGTGACATCAATATTTCCGTTGATGATGGCATTATTCTCAACGTGAGCCACAACGATTCCACCAATCACTCCGTTCCACGCCGGAGCAGTCAAGGAAGCGCCCGGATTGATTGTCAGTTTGGTGTATTGCGGAACTCGAATCACCTGAGTCCTGCCATTGGCTGAATAATTGAAACGCAAACCTCCGCATGGCGGGTTGATGGTGATGACGTTGCCCTGAACCTGATTGACCGTGACGAATTCGTGCCGACCGGCGCTGTTCAAATTGGTGACATTGCCGTAATTGACTGAGTTGCTGTTGTCAACCGTCGCGCCGGCCAACTGTATGATCATTATCAAATCGCCAGCGGTCAGCGTGCTGACATCCAAACCGTTCGGTCCGCCGGGGTTGGTAACGGTGATCATGGATGCGCCCATTGGAGCGTCAACCGCCAATTTACCGTATTTGTTGACGATGGTGTTTGGCGCGGTTACGGTCAATTCGCCGTCTTTGCCTGAAATTTCAGCTCGCGATACGGCTGGCGTATTGAGCCAATTCATCAAACCGCGAAAAGCTGAAATGTTAAAAAACAAAGCAGCCAGCAGGAGCGCCGTGCAAATCAAGGTGAACTTCTTCATACGTTTTCTTCCTCAGATGCGGAGTGAGGCCGCTAGACCTGCACAAGACCGAAATGAATATAGCGCTGCTTCTTAATTAAAGCGTTGAAGCAGTCTGTGCGGATATTCGGTTTGCAAAATAGTCTCAAGAGGCAATAGCTCGTTTGAATAAAGAGCCGCTCGGGGAAACAAACTCAAAATGGTTTAGTGTACTTCGATCCAAGTATGATTTTTGGACTATTACGGTAGGGGCAAATTCCGCTCTCAGGCGTCAAGTTAATGTAGTATGAGTACTCAAGATCAGACGCACATTGAAGCGGATTTTGGTGAATTTGGGTGAACATTATTTGACCTGTAAAGCAAACGGCGGAGAATTCTGGGCACCTGAGGAGTCTCGGTTCGCACGTTTATTTGCTGGCAGATCAACACGCTAACAAAAAATTAGCGTCCAGTGAGGATCACCACGCGGCAGAAGATACCTTAATTCACATAATCTGTCTATGCGTAAATACATTGCGAACTTTGGGTTCTGCGAGTCCGACTGAAGTTGAGAGATACCACGCCTATGCTAATCTTTGCGCGGACGAAGAAGTATTACTCTGGTTTTGGACAATGTTCTAAAAGGTGAATCGAGACTGAAGCGGCCTTTGCGACGTCAGATTCCGTCTATGGCAAAACGCCGCTTGTGCAGCTTGATACAGCGGTTTATGATTCTGGCCGTCTAAAACCCAAAAGTAATAATCAACCGTTCGAATTATCTTTCTCCGGAGGAACAACAATGAGTATGGAAGCTCTCGGCATGGTCGAGACGAAGGGCTTTGTCGGCGCAGTCGAAGCCGCTGACGCAATGGTTAAAGCAGCGAACGTGCAATTGGTCGGCAAGGAATACATCGGAGCCGGTTTCGTCACAGTCTTCGTGCGCGGAGACGTTGGCGCTGTCAAAGCCGCAACCGATGCTGGCGCAGCCGCTGCGCGCAGAGTCGGCGAACTTGTTTCGGTTCACGTCATCCCGCGCCCACACATCGAAGTTGAACGAATCGTCCCTCAGAATGGTTATCGCCCAGGCTCGCGTCTGGAAGGCGGCGAACCAAAAGCGCTTAGCGACGGAAAAGGCGGCAAGAAGAATTGATTTGTTGAAGGGACGAAATGGCGGATAAAGACCTGCAATCCATCCAAACCGCTCGCGATTTGGTCGAAGCGGCGCATCGCGCGCAAGCCTCCGTCGCCGGCTTCGATCAGGCGAAGATTGACTCCATCTGCGAAACGATGGCTGTCGCGGCTCAGGCGCAATCTTTTCGTCTGGCGACGCTGGCTCACGAAGAAACCGGTTACGGAAACCCTGCGGACAAGAACGTCAAAAATCTTTTTGCCGCTGTTGACGTTCACAGCTACTTCAAAAATCTGAAGACGGTTGGAGTCGTCCGCGATACAGGCTCTGTGGTTGAAATCGCCGCTCCGCGCGGAGTCGTCGCCGCCATCATTCCTTCGAC
>CAYRQB010000129.1:0-15485 GCA_964426025.1 uncultured Heliomicrobium sp. | reverse complement strand
AGGAAAAGATTCGCGACACGATGAAGTTTCTGGATTACGCGCCGATCATCACCATCTCGGCTTTGTCCGGTCAGAGGTTGATCCGTTTGCCTGAACTGATCGCCAAAGCCAATGCCGCGCGCAATCTGAGAATCCCGACCGGGCAATTGAATCAGTTTTACGAACAGTACCTGGAACAACCCAAAGGACTGAGTTCGGCAAAGCGCCCGCTGAAGGTCAAATACATAACTCAGGCCGGAATCCGTCCTCCGACTTTCGTGCTGTTCACCAACAGCCCCAAACCGCTGCACTTTTCCTACGAGCGTTATCTGATCAACCGCTTGCGGGAATCTTTTGATTTCTTCGCCACGCCGATCCGCATCAAGCAAAAAGGCAGTAAGAAGAAAGGCTGATTGATAGTTTATAGTTGTTGAGTGAAGCCGAAAGGAGTTCAAGCAATGAGTGAAGTAATCATAGATCAAATGGGGCGGGTGGAAATTCCACAAAGCATTCGCGAACTTTTAGGATTGAAACCTGGTCAGTTGTTGTCTTTGGAAACAGACCCGGTCGCCGGCTCAATTCAACTTCGACCGTTGTCTGATGACTCGGCTATCTCTGCCAGGCCAGCACGAGAATCCCGGTTGAGTGAGGAGAATGGATTTTTGGTCATTGAAGGTGGAGAGGGATTGGATATTGCATATCAAATAGACCAGGACAGAGAAGATAGAATGCGGAAGCTGACGAAAGGCACCACGACTTGAAAGTTTTGCTCGACAGTTCGGTGTTGATTGCCGGTTCGCTGCAAACACATGGCGATCATCAACGCTCTATTGACTGGATGGTCAAGGCCAGAACCGGACAAATCGAAGCGATAGTATCAGCCCACACATTGGCAGAGGTCTATTCCGTTCTGACCAGGATGCCGCCTCCATTGAGGATTTCTCCCGCCGCAGCATTGCAAATAATTGAGCGAAACATTCTGAGTTTGATGGAGGTTATTGCATTAACCGGCCAGGAATACGCTGATTTGATTCGTTATCTTTCCAGGATTGGCATCGCTGGTGGCGCTGTTTACGACGGCATCATCGCCTGTGCGGCAGATAAAGCGCAGGTGGATCACATTGTCACCTTGAACGCCAAAGATTTTCATCGGGTTTACCCGACACTGACTGCTACTGTCATTTCACCGTAAATCGCCGAAGAAGATCAATGAAACAACTGACTTTTCAAGTTCAAAGCAGAGATTCAAATTATCAAGCCCGCGCCGGAAGAATCGTCACGGCTCATAGTGAGATTGAAACGCCGGTTTTCATGCCTGTCGGCACTGCCGGAACGGTTAAGGCCATAACGCAGGAGATGCTGGAACAACTGGATGCGCGGATCATTCTCGGCAACACCTACCATTTGTTTTTGCGTCCGGGACACAAAACGATTCTTGAACTGGGCGGATTGCACAAATTCATTTCCTGGCCGCGTTCGATTCTGACCGACAGCGGAGGCTATCAGGTTTTCAGTCTCGGCGATCTTCGAAAGATTCGCGAAGAAGGCGTCGAGTTTCGTTCGCATCTGGACGGATCGAAGCAGTTTCTATCGCCGGAAATTTCCATGCAGATTCAGCATGCTCTCGGATCGGATATAGTCATGTGTTTCGATGAATGCACTCCGCATCCGGCGACTCCGAGGCAGGCGAAAGATTCTTTGGAATTGACAACTCGATGGGCAAAACGGTCTCGTGCAGAGTTTGATCGGCTGAAGGAAGCAGGCGGAACGTCTGTGTTCCAGTCGCTGTTCGGCATCAACCAGGGAAGTGTTTACCCTGAATTGCGACGCCAAAGCCTGGAACAATTGATCGAAATCGGCTTCGAAGGTTATGCCATCGGCGGTTTGAGTGTCGGGGAAGAGAAGTCGCAGATGTATGACATCACAGAGTTCATCGCCCCGCAGCTTCCCGCCGACAAGCCTAGATACCTGATGGGAGTCGGCACGCCTGAGGATTTGATCGAATGCGTGGCGCGCGGCGTTGATATGTTCGATTGCGTCATGCCGACCCGCAACGCCCGCAACGGCCAGGTTTTCACTTCGCTGGGCAAAATGAATGTTCGCAATGCCAGGTTTTCGGACGATCAAAGGCCGCTGGATGAAGATTGCGAATGCGCTGTTTGTCGCCGCTATTCGCGGGCTTACATACGGCATCTTTATAATTGCGGAGAGATGCTGGCCAGCACGCTTTGCACTTACCACAATCTGGCCTTCTATCTTGACAGCATGCGATCCATACGGCAAAGTATCGCGCTTGGCGAGTTCGCCTCCTTTCGCAAAAGCTACCTGGACAAGTTCAGAAGCGGTACAAACGGAGAATGATCGCGCCATGTCTCGCAAGCTTCAGCATGACTAGAATCACTGCGAGATAACTTTATAAAGAAGGTTGACCCGCCTTGGTAATGTTACAACATATCGCTTTGTTTCTGGCCTTACAGCAAGGAAGCGGCTTCGGAATGTTAATTCCGATGGTGCTAGTCTTCGTGCTTTTCTACTTTTTGATCATCGTGCCCCAGCGCAAACGCCAAAAAGCGGTTGATGAGATGCTCAACAATCTCAAGCCCGGCGACAAGGTTGTGACTAATGGCGGGCTTTATGGACAAATCGTCAGCGTGCGCGAAGACAAGCGCACAGTGCAATTGAAGATAGCTGAAAATGTGCGCGTTGAAGTCGCCCGCACAGCAATTTCCGGTCTTCAGGAAATCCCGGAGCAAAAGAGTTAATTGCGCGGGAGAATTACGATTTGTCATCTCAAGCGAATCCCTGAATCTTGAACAACAAGAGGTAGCTCGCCGTTTCGAGCCTTTTCGAATCGGCGGCGCTTTATGGTCATATGAATAAGAATCTTCGTTTACGTGGCATCATCATCGCCGTTCTGACAATATTCTGTTTCGGCATTCTGCTCGGTCCTTGGAACAAACCAAAGAATTACACCAAAAGCGCAAGTGATTTCTTTAAGCCTTCCAAACTGAGACAGAACTTGGCCGAAAATATTCGGCTAGGCCTTGACCTCAAGGGCGGAACACATCTGGTGATGCAAGTCCAGACCGACGACGCCATCAAATACATCACCGATAACAATGTCATCAAAGGTAAAGACGAACTGCAGAAGGCAGGCATTCAGTTCTCCGATGTCAAAGCGGCGGCTCCCGGGCTGGTCGTCGTTGAAAACCAGAATCCTGCCGATCATGAAAAGATTCAGGAGCGGTTCTTCACTTTTATCCCCAGTGACGGCTGGGATGTTACGACCAGTTCCAATCCATCTTCGGTGACGTTCAAACTTACCACGCGTTTCGCCGACCAAATTCGTAAAGAAGCCACAGAACAGGCCAAAACGGTCATCGAACAGCGCATCAATCAGTTTGGCGTTGCCGAACCGACGGTTCAATTGCGTGGACGCGAAGAAGATCATCAAATACTGTTGCAAATGCCCGGCGTTGATAATCCCGAACGCGTGAAAGAATTGCTCAGAACAGATGCGCGTTTGGAGATCAGAGCGGCGACCGCCCAGAAGTATGATACGGCGGAACAGGCCAATGCAGCGCTTGCCGGAGACACCAGCAAAGAAGTTCTTCCTTACCGCGAAAAACAAGCTGACGGAACGATGGAAACAGGCTTTTACATTGTTGACAAAGCGGCGGTGATTGACGGAAGCGATTTGCGTGAAGCCCGTGGCGTTCCCAATCAACAGGGCTTCGGATTTTATGTCGGCTTCTCGCTCAAGCCGGGCGGATCGGAAAAATTCGGCACGTGGACCGAAAACAACATCGGAAATTATTTGGCGGTTGTTCTTAACAACGAGATTCGCAGCGTCGCTGTTGTCAGAAGCAAGATCACTGACAGCGGACAGATTGAAGGCAACTTCACTCAGCAACAGGCCGAAGACCTCGGTCTTGTTTTGCGGTCGGGCGCCTTGCCTGCAAAGGTCACCTACATCGAAGAGCGAACGGTTGGCCCATCGCTGGGAGCCGATTCCATTCGACAAGGCGTTCTTGCATCAATCATTGGGCTGGGGCTGGTTGTGTTTTTCATGCTCATTTATTACCGCTTCTCAGGTGTGAACGCGGTCGTCGCGCTGGCATTGAACCTGATCATTTTGCTGGCTGGTTTGGCTTTATTTGGCGCTACGCTGACATTGCCGGGAATTGCCGGTGTGATTTTGCTGATCGGTATGGCTGTGGATTCGAACGTCTTGATCTTTGAGCGCATTCGCGAGGAATTGCGCGCCGGAAAGATCGTCACTTCGGCGGTTGACACAGGATTCGACAAGGCGTTGGTTACGATCATTGACACGCACGTGACGACCATCGTTTCGTCTGCCTTCCTGTACATTTTTGGGACTGGACCGATCAGAGGATTTGCCGTCACGCTGACAATCGGTTTGCTGGCCAATCTATTCACCGCGATTTACGTTTCCCGATCAATGTTCATGTGGGTTTTGAATCGCGGCGGACGCCGGGCAGAGACAATCAGTATCTAAAGGATTTTTGAGGATCGCTTCGTTGTTAAGGCGAGGCGCAGGTTGAAACATGATTGAGATTTTTAAGGACGCAAATTACGACTTTCTTGGCAAGAAGTACTTGTTTATAGGCCTCTCGTGGGTGTTGATAATTGCAGGTCTCGGTTCGATTTTCTATCGCGCTTTCGACGGCAAAGATTACACTAGCCCGTTCAATATGGGCGTGGATTTTGCTGGCGGAACCCTGGCGACAGTAAAGTTCAAGACCGCTCCGGATTTGGGCAAGCTTCGAGCCGCGATTGAACAGCAGGGAATTGAAGGCTCCAAGATCATTCTCCAACCGGTTGGCGATGAAATAGGCCAGGCGCCGAAGAATGAAGTGCTTGTCAGACTTCCCAATCTCGTCCAGGTTCAACGCCAGGAAGGCCAATCGGAGACCTCCGCCAAAGCACTGTCCGACGCAGACGTCGGAAAACAGAAAATACTTGCCGCCTTGGCGACATTCAACGATCCATCAGCTCAAGGCAAGGTTGACATCAACACGATTGGCAGCGACAAATTAATGGATGAACTGGCTTCGCGCGCCAAACTGGACTCACAGAGCGCCGTCGAAGCTTCGCGCGCCATTGTTGATTACAGAGAGAAAGCGCGGAACGGACTGATAGCCGACATCAACGAAGTGAAAAACATCAGCGGCGTTCCTCCGCAAATCGGTGAAACACTGAACAAAGAATTTTTTGCCGGTTTTGCAGCCGTCAAAAGCGCGGAAGCAGTTAGCCCCCAGGTTGGAGCGGATCTGCGCAACAGCGCGATCATTGTCACACTGGTTTCCTGTCTGGCGATGCTTGCGTTTGTCGCCTTCCGATTCAAATCCTGGGGATTTGGCATCGGCGCTATCATCGCCGTTTTCCACGACGTGTTGGTCACGCTTGGCATCTTCTCCATTATGCAATGGGAGATCAACCTGACAGTTGTTGCCGCTTTTCTGACGCTGATTGGTTATTCGATGAATGACACGATCGTGATCTTTGATCGAATTCGCGAAATGATGAAGACCAAGCGGCGAGAAGGATTGGAAAAGCTTTCCAATGACGCAATCAACCAGACACTTTCAAGAACGATCATTGCTTCCGGCCTGACCTTTTTGACTGTTTGCGCGATGCTGATCTTTGGCGGAGAAGTTTTAAGAAGCTTCTCGTGGTGTTTGTTCATAGGCATTTTGATCGGCACTTACTCCTCAATATACATCGCCAGCCCATTTATGCTTTGGTGGGAAGGCTGGCGCGCCAAGTCGCGAGCCAAAAAGATTGGAGTTCCTGCAACGCAGGCAGGCGGGACTGCCGCAGTTTCCGGCGAAACTTCAACTACCAGTTCGTCCGGTGTTACTCCTCAAATGCTTGCTGCTGCTGGCGTATCAACCAAGCCGCGTAAGAAAGGGAAGTAGCATTACTGCCGCAAGATTGACTCATCCGGAAGCCGCACAAAGCGGCAACTGGGCGGTCAAGATTCCGTCAAATATTGAGTTTTGCGGCGATCCGGATTCAGGTCAATTACTCATAAGTCTGTACAGATAAATGGTTAAAAGCGGCAATTTGGTAATACAAAAATAGGCTGGGAGTCTTGACGAATGAGTATGCAGATAGTAGACTCCGCTGCGTTGCTGACCCGTCAATTATCGTTTAATCAAGGTTGTCATCGGAAAATAAGCGAATAGAAAGCTTGCGCTCTATCAAGTGAGGTACAGAGAACAAGGCGCAATGGATTCCCAGTTTTGCTCTTGTTCTTCTCGCTGAGGTCTGAGTTGCTTTATTAGGCTTAGACTATGCTCGCGGTTTTAGGGTTAAGCAATCTCGGTTCGAGGCAGGTCGTCTCAATCAATAGATAACAAAGATAAAATCAAATATTGACCTAATTGGTGTCATTGATTCGGTTCAATGAGCCTTGTTGCGATTGATTCGATAACCAAACTCAATAAGTCTGTTTATCGGTTAATAGCATGAAAAGGGAAACACAGTCAGATTTAGTGTCTCTGACTGCCAGATCCATCGGTATTGAAGTCATTTGGAGGGCGATAAGCCATGTTTGATACCCTAGTTGAATCGTCCAAACACGGAAGAGAGAACACTCGTACAGGGATGTTCATGCTTGTAACCACGATCATCTACGTTGTAGGGTTGGTTGGTGCGGCTGTTGGGACGATTGTGTACATGAACCCAAATCTGGTGGACGCGCTCGACGTCACCACGATGCTTGCGCCGCCGCCGCCGCCCGCGGCTCCGCCGCCGCCAGCAGCCGAGCAAGTCGTCATCAAGAATATTCCTGAAGTGACAACCTTCACGC
The DNA here is from genome assembly GCA_964426025.1 of uncultured Heliomicrobium sp. Lineage (GTDB taxonomy): Bacteria > Acidobacteriota > Blastocatellia > RBC074 > RBC074 > RBC074. Next base: position 8,668 of record CAYRQB010000129.1, on the reverse strand, counting down.
CTCCGACCAAACCACCTGAGAAAATTCCGGACCCGACCACCGTTGTTTCAAAGCCTGTCGTTTCTGCGGTATCAACGGGAGTTCCTGGTGGTGTGCCTGGTGGTGTTACTGGAGGCGTGCCTGGTGGAGTAGTTGGATCAAAAGGTGATGATCCGCCGCCGCCGCCGCCGCCGCCGCCGAAGCCCACGCCGGAGGCAACGCCTCCGCCAAAGAAAATCAATGTTTCTGGCGGTGTGTTGCAAGGCAGCGCTCTGAGAAAAGTTCAGCCGCAGTATCCGCCGATCGCCAAAGCAGCGCGTGCGTCCGGAGCTGTGCAAGTTCAAGTGACGATTTCCGAAGAAGGGCGTGTAATTGACGCTCAGGTGGTCAGTGGCCATCCGCTATTGCGCGATGCGGCCTTGCAGGCTGCCAGGCAGTGGGTTTTCAAACCGACGGAGTTATCAGGTGTTCCTGTCAAAGTACAGGGAGTTCTGACATTCAACTTTACACTGCAATAAACGCACGTGAGTTTTACATAGTGCGGTTGACAGGTTGAATCTTGAATGAATACTTGCACCGGAGTGCTTCTGTAACTTCATCGTACTAATCACAAAGACAACTTTTACCTTAATCCTTATAGGAACATTTTCCTCTCAATGGTGTCGAAGGTAAGTAAAAATAAGACTTGCTGGATCGCCATTGTAGTTACTGCCCGGGGTCGCATAGATATTTTTCAAGGCGGCAACCGAAGCAATAACGGCGGATTAGTTCAAATCTTTGCAACAACAATTTGGAGGAACTTATGACGATTTTGCTTAGCCAAATCATTTTGGCAGTGCAACCTTTCGCTTTCTTTCTTGCAGAAGGCGGAGAAGCTCAAGCGGTGGACTTCTCGATCATGGGCATGATCAGAGCGATGGGACCTGTGCCTATCGCTGTGAATATCATCTTGTTGATTATGTCCATCTGGTCCATCGCAATCATGGTTGAGCGCTACCTGACCTACAGCGCGGCCAAAAATCAATCGCGGGAATTCGCCACCAAAGTTGCCGCTTCGCTCAAAAATCAAAAGATTGACGAAGCAATCAGCCTTTCCGACAAATACAAGAAGAGCCATCTGGCGATGGTCGTGAATGCCGGGTTGCAGGAATTTCGCGCTCATCAGCTTTCAAGCGATATTTCCGGCGAAATCATTGATGCCTCAAAGCGCGCTCAACAACGCGCTACTGCGATCAAAATAGCTGAATTCAAGAGAGGTCTTTCCGGACTGGCGACTATCGGTTCAACCGCGCCGTTCGTGGGGCTGTTCGGAACCGTGTTTGGAATTATCACCGCCTTCCAGGGAATGCGCACGGCTGAGTCATCAGGTATTTCCGCAGTCGCTGGAGGTATTGCAGAGGCGCTCTTTACTACTGCTTTCGGGTTATTCGTGGCAGTGCCTGCGGTGTGGCTGTTCAACTACTTCACCAGCAAAGTGGATAACTTCGTGGTTGAAATGGACAACTCGTCGGCGGAATTGTTGGATTACTTCCTGAAACAGAGGGGCAAAAAGTAGTAAGTAGTAAAGGTTGCCCGCAGGGTAACGGTCTAATATCCCTTCAATTTGTTGCGAAGCAGGAATGGGTTGAAGCTTGGTTCTATAGAACAAAGCTTCAACCCTGAATTAGCCGCGACTTTGCAAATCGAATATCGAGTTTCAGTTTTCGTTTTAGGAGGAAAAACTCATGGCTATGGGTGGCGGAGGCGGTAGCGGCACTAGCGGTGGCAATCTCAATTGCGACATCAACGTCACACCAATGGTGGATATTATGTTGGTGTTACTGATTATCTTTATGGTAATCACGCCGTTGCTTCAATCCGGTGTTACAGTGACTTTGCCAAAAGGCAAAAATCCGGAAGAAGACTCTAACATCACCAAAGATAATGCTGTCGTGGTCGCGATACCAAGTGATGGCGTTTATTACCTGGGTCGAGACCCGGTCCGAAAAGAACAATTGGTTGAAAAGATTCAGGTCAGAATGAAAGGACTCAAGCCAAGCGATCCGCAGATTGTTTATATCAAAGGCGGGACCAATGTTCAGTACGGGGATGTTGTCAGTGTCATCAATATGATACGCGATGCCGGTTTTGAACAACTTGGTTTGGTTTCTGACAAGAAAAAGGATAGCGAATAGCTTCGCTTAATTAGCAGTTTTGGCATAAAGGAGATTTGATATGGCAATGAGCGGGGGAGGCAGCGGCAATGACGCTGTTCCATATATCAACGTGACGCCGCTGATTGACGTTTTGCTTGTGCTGTTGATCATTTTCATGGTTATCAGCCCACAAAAGCCTCATCGTTTTGAAGCTAAAATACCTGAAAAACCGCCGGAGAACATGCAGGATGTTCCACCAGACCCGTTGAGTCTGCTGGTCACAATTCCTAAGACTGGCGGAGGATACTTGCTGAACACCGAAGAGTTGAAAGACTTGAACGCCTTGGGTGAAAGATTGTTCGGCGCACTCAATGGTCGCCCCGCAGATCGGAAAGCTGTCTTCATCAAAGGCCCGGAATCTCTCTATTACGGAGAGGTGGTCAAGGTCATTGATGTTGTGAAGCAGGCTGGCGGACAACCCATCGGTTTACAGATCGAAGGTCTGGACAAGTAAAATCGGCATTACTTAATGCCGAATCATTGCTGGCCAATTCACATCCGGTGAGGCTTATGATTGGTTGGCTTTCGTAAGACATTATTTTTTAGCAGGGAGAATTTCTAAAAGTTATGAGAGTTTCCCGACGTATTACTACCGCGCTCGGAATAGTAGGTGTTTTGGCGGTGGTTGCGCTTGGTTCTGGCTGCCAATATGCAAAAAAGGTTATAGCCAAAGACAAGCTCAATCAGGGCGCCATTTCCTACAACCAAGGACGCACAAAAGAGGCTCAGGAGTATTTCAGAGGCGCTCTGGAATGGGATGACCAGAATCCTATTTCCTACCTTTTTTACGGTGCGACGTTGGTGAAGGATTACAAGGGACTTGCCGATCCTGAAAGAACAAAGGTGGCAAACGAAGCGCTAGACGCTTATAAAAAGGCCTTGGATCTGGTTGGTAACAATTGCCGCAATCGTGATAACGCGATCAGTTACATCGCGACTATCTACGAGGACCTGAACAAGCCCGAAGAATGGCGCGAATGGATTTTGAAGCGCGCTGAAGGTGAGTGCGGCACAAAGGATATTCAGGCGACGACCTATTACACGGTAGGCGTAAAGTACTGGGATTGTTCTTACCAGCAAACCACACGTTACCAGGATAAATCCGCCCAGGACCCATTCCATTATCGCAATATGGATTACCCGGATGCTCTGCCTGATAAACAGAAGGCCGAAGCATGCGTCACCAAAGGGTTGGAGTACGTTGAGAAGTCGTTGCAAACCGATTCTGAATATGTTGACGCATTGTTTTACAAAGCGTTGCTTTATCGCGAACGCCAGAAAATGACGAAGGAAGAGGCCAAGCGTAAAGAACTCGGAGCTTTGGCTGAAAAAATCGCGAATCAAGCTAGCGAATTGCAAAAGAAGAAGGAAGCTGCCGCTGCTCAACAGCAGGAACAGTCGAAGCCTCAAGGCTAATTTCCGAGCGTGAAATCGCTCTGAGTATTCGGTGAAAAACGGTCGGCCAGTGCCAACTTAGTTGGTACTGGCTGTTTTCATTTGGCCGGTAAAGATGAAAGAATCCGCATATCACTAGAGGAGAAAAGGCGACCGAATCACCTGACTGCAATGGAAAACAAATTAATCAGAGTCCTTTTGATCGAGGATGATCCCGCTGCGACGGAGATAGTTAAAGCGATGGTCAACGACGAATCTGTGACCTTTGAGCTTGAATGCGAGGATCGTCTTCAATCCGGTTTGGATCGTCTGGTTAAAGGCGGAATAGATTTGGTGCTTCTGGATTTCGGATTACCCGATAGCGAAGGGATTGATACGTTTTTAAGAACGCACAATCATTCCCCGACTGTGGCAATCGTTCCGCTGACCGCCACAGGAGACGAATCGCTGGCATTGAGGGCGATCCAACTGGGCGCGGAAGATTATCTTTTCAAAGGTTCTATCAATCGCCAGTTGCTGACGCGGACGATGCGTTATGCAGTTGAGCGAAAACGTAGCGAAGAGGCTCTGCGCCGTGCTCACGATGAATTGGAACAGCGCGTCAAAGAGCGGACGGCGGAGCTTTCTGCGGCCAACGCATTGTTGACCGAACAGATTGCCGAACGTCGCCGCGCCGAAGAAGAATTGCGGAGGCTTTCTCATCGCCTGGTTGAGGTTCAGGAACAGGAGCGACGAACCATTGCGCGAGAGCTTCACGATGAAATTGGCCAGTTGTTGACAGGATTGAAGCTGGTCATCGAAATGGCTTCACGCCAGCACCCCGACGATGCAAACGATTATTGTCAGCAGGCGCGAAGCCTTGTCAATGATTTGATGGGACGCGTTCGGGACTTATCGCTTGATTTACGTCCTGCCATGCTTGACGACCTGGGATTGTTACACGCTTTGCTGTGGCACATTGAAAGGTATTCGGCGCAATCGGGAATTCGCGTTTCATTGACTCATACTGGGATCGAGGAAGGAAGCTTGAAACCGGAGATAGAGACAGCGGCATATAGGATAGTTCAGGAAGCGCTGACAAACATCGCCAGACATGCCGGTGTTGATACGGCAAAAGTCAGCGTTTCAGCCGACGCCGAAAATTTATGCGTGCGCATTGCCGATGCGGGAAAGGGATTCGATCCGCAGTTGGCTCTGGTTAAAGTGACGTCAAGCGGTTTGGCCGGGATGAGAGAGCGTGCTCAATTGCTTGGCGGAAAGTTGGTGATTGAGTCGTCCGAAGGTGTAGGAACGGTTGTTACTGCGCTGTTGCCCTTAGGCGAGTAACCTGGTTCGACGGATGCCAGAATTCTGGCGGGTGAGGAAAGGAGCAGTAGATGCCGAACATTCTGTTAGCAGATGATCATAATATTGTGCGTCAGGGATTACGCGCTTTGCTGCAAAGCGAACCGCACTTTCGCCTGATTGGCGAAGCCAGCGATGGCATTGAAGCCGTCCGTTTGGCTGAGCGGTTGAAGCCGGATGTGCTGATTACCGATATGATGATGCCTGGCTTGAATGGGCTGGAAGTCACGCGCCAGGTAACCAAAAGCCTTCCTCAGATTCGCGTCATCATACTTTCCATGTACACAAACGACGCTTATGTGTTTGAGGCATTGAAGAACGGCGCTCTTGGATATGTCCTGAAAGATTCTCAGGCCTCTGATCTGATCCAGGCCGTGCGCGAAGTGGTTTCAGGTCAGCGATACCTCAGCCCGCCGCTTTCAGAACGCGCGCTGGAATTGTATATGCGCAAGGTCGAATCTGTTCCCGAAGACCCGTATGAATTACTCACCACCCGCGAACGCGAGGTTTTGCAATTGGTCGCTGAAGGGCGGACGAGCGGCGAAATAGCAAACCTTCTTTTCATCAGCCCTCGAACGGCGGAAGGCCACCGCGCCAACTTGATGCGAAAACTCTTTTTGCAAAACAACGCCGATTTGATTCGCTTCGCCTTGAAGCGGGGCATCCTGCCAATGGATGATTAGCCGCAGGCTGTTCAATCAAGACAAACAGAATAACTTTTGAAGGGCTTGCCTTGATCACAAGCCCTTTTTGGTTTTTGGCAAAAACACGTAGTTCTACGTATAGAGATGAATTGCCCCAGGCGTTAACTTGTGGTCATCGGAGTTGGAATGGAGTGACCGGGATGCATCCGGGTCAGGTGATTGATATTGAAAATAGAACGGGATCAGTTGCGATTCGTCATGGTGCCGGTTTGATAATGCGCAACTGCTTCTGTACAGGGGTGAGTATCACTGGGGATGCTTGCTTCTACAGAAGGCGGAACTCGTTGTGGGGCGGGTTCCGCCTAAATTTTTATTCGCTCTTCAGCCATAATCCCCCTCGCCTTATCTTCTAAACGCTTTCCCTGAACAACAACTTTCATTCAACTTGGTGGCTCGCTGTCAGGTTCTTGCCGAGTTTATTTGGCGTGTTATACTCGCTTCGGGTCGTGGAGTTGACCGGGTGATCGCTGGCGTTACTTCCTGTGCTTTCTCAGCATTCAATACCGATTTAAGACGCAGTCCGAATTGTGTAATGACCGAGAAAACGCGGATCGCACGTCAGAGGAAAGTCCGAACACCACAGGACAGCAGGCTGGCTAACGGCCAGGCGGGGTGACTCGACGGAATAGTGCAACAGAGAACAGACAGCCCCACCGCGCTTTGCGCGAGGGCGATGGTGAAACGGTGAGGTAAAGGCATCACCAGCGGGTGTGGCGACATGCCCGGCTAGGCAAACCCCCTGCGGTGCAAGACCAAATAGAGAAACGTGATGAAGCTTGTCCGGCTCACTTCGCGCTTCGGCGCGGGACGTTTCCGGGTAGGTCGCTAGAGCGGCTCAGTAATGCGCCGCCCAGAAGAATGATCGCCGCCCGTCAAAAGCGGGAACAGAATTCGGCTTACAAGTTGACTCCACGACTCTGAATTTATTTTCCAATCGTGACGGCAAAGCCGTTCAGTTCGGATCAAAAGATGAAATACGCTTTCTTACGTACAAATATTTCGCTGGCTATCATTGGTTTGGTACTAGGTTTGGCTGGCGGGTTCAAACTTGCCAATTGGCAATATCGTCGTTTGCAGGGTCAATCGCTGCAAAATTCAGTTGCTCAGGCCGCAAACCGGCTGCCGCAATCGGGGGCTGACGGACAGAACCTGACGCCCGCACAACGGGAACAGATGGTCAATCAGGTCAAGGAGATGATTGATAAAGCCAAGAGCAGCCCCAACGATGTTGAGGCGCAGCTTGACGCCGCCGATCAATTCATACAGATAGATCGCCCTGAAGAAGCCACAGAATTTCTGGTTCAGGCTGAAAAGGCGAATCCGAACGATTCGCGCGTTTGGCACGGTTGGGGAATTGTTCATTCGATGAAGGGCGATTACGCCGAAGCGATCAAATCCGCGAAGCGATCTTTGGAATTGAAGCCGGACAATTCACGCGTGCAGATGTTGCTTGCCGTTTCGTACATTCAGGCAAAGACCAATCTGGATGAAGCGGAAAAATTGCTCGGTTCGCTTGAAGCGGGTGGCCAAATCAACCCCGGTTTCATCGCCAGCGCTCGCGAGGATTTGAAAACCGCCAGATCAACAGCCTCCGGATCGAGGTCTGTGCTTGACCACGGACCCGAAGATCCCAAGAAGGTCAAATAAGGAAAGCGGAGGCGATTTTTGGGATTCATTCTGAAATGCGTCATCATCCTGCTTATCTTCAGCTTCGTGGTTTATGTGCTGAAGGCAATCACGCGTTTGAGCGCTCATTTACGCGGGACGGTCAAAGACGTCAAAACCTTGCGTGAACGCATGGGAGGCCAGCCAAAAGCCAACGCCGACATGGTTCGTTGCATTTCCTGCGGAGCTTTCGTTTCAGCCGGCGACGCTCTGACTGTGACCTCGCGCGGCAGAGCGCAAATATTTTGCTCCCACGAATGCCTCAGTACTCACGCCAAAAGCGTTTAGGCCGCCTGTCCGGTTTTTTTAGTTCTCTTGTTGCTTACTTCGCCAGATTCAACCGCCGCAGCAGGCTGGTATACCGCGGATCCGACCTAAGACTCTCTGCTTTCGGATCAACCTTGATGAACAATAACTCTTCCGAATGCTCTTGGTATGCCTTTTCAAACCATTCGAAAGCCTGATATTCCTCCCCAAGAGCGGCGTGAATTAGGCCAATGTAGTAAGAATCAACGTGCTTCTCCTGTGCACTTCGTTTCAACTCATCTAGCCGTCGTATTGCCTCAGTTCGATCACCTTTTAGAGCATAAGCATGCGCAAGGAAGGCTGGAGGCGCCCAGCTTTTGGGGTCAATCCTTTGTGCCTCATTGAATTCAGCAATCGCCTGTTCGTAAAGTCCCTTTTGTTCATAAGCCAGGCCAAGCGTGTAACGCGCCACAAAAAAGCTCGGCTCCATCCGAGTCATTTTTTGCAGTTGGGCAATCGCTTCGTCATTACGGCGCGCCAGGTAATGTGCCCAGGCCAAAGTCGAGCCGTTATAAAGCGTCAGCGGGTCAAGATCGCGCGCTTTTGTGATCGCCGCGATAGCTTCATCCATTTGTCCTTCTTGAACTAGATTCAAGCCATGATAAAGCTGCGCCCGCGAAGAATTCGGAGCAAGTTCCAGTGCGCGGTTGAATTCTTTTTTGGCCTCTGTTCGATTCAACTCGTATCTTTCCTGAAATACGGCAAGCGAGATATGAGCTTCGGCAATCGCATCGTCAAGTTCTATTGCACGCTGCGCCGCCGCTTTTACTTTTGGCATTGCCTCGTTCGGTGGATAGATAAAATTCGAGGCGTCGTAATATGAAGAGGACAAACCGGCGTAGGCCAGCGCGTAAGTAGGATCGAGGCCAACTGCCTGATTCATGAACTCAATTCCTTTTTTCAATCCTTCGGCAGTATATTGGTTTGTGTAATAACGGCCCTTCAAATAGAGTTGATGAGCTTCGGAGCTTTCGGTGTGATGTTTGGTAACGCGCTTTTGCTCTGCGCCGCTCAATTTCAACCGTAACCTTTCAGAGATTTGCTTAGTGATCTCTTCCTGAATGGCCTGCGCGTCGGCGA
>CAYRQB010000128.1:0-15632 GCA_964426025.1 uncultured Heliomicrobium sp. | reverse complement strand
CAACTCCCATCGGCAATCTGGAAGACATCACCTTGCGCGCGATCAGCGTGCTGAAATCGGTTGACCTGATTGCCTGCGAAGACACTCGCCACACGCGGCGATTGCTCGATCATTTCGGCATCGGCAAACCGACCGTCAGTTACCACGAACACAACGAGCAAGCGCGAGCCGATGAACTCGTTCAGCAAATGATCGGCGGAAAATCCGTTGCCATTGTCACCGACGCCGGGACGCCTGGAATTTCCGATCCCGCTTATCGAATCGTGACGGCGGCAATTGAAAACGGAATCAGGGTTGTTCCGATTCCCGGCGCGGTGGCTCTGATCGCCGGGCTGACGGCTTCTGGATTGCCGACCGATTCGTTTCTCTTCGCCGGTTTTTTACCCAACAAGAAAATGGCCAGGCGAGCAAAGCTGGAAGAATTGAAATCCGAACAAGCGACGCTGGTTTTTTACGAAGCTCCGCATCGGATTCGGGAAACGCTGGCCGACGCGATGGAAATTCTGGGCAATCGGCAGGCGTCGCTCGCTCGCGAACTGACCAAGCTTCACGAACAATTCATCCGCGGCAAACTGTCGGAGATCATCGCTCATTTCGATTCGCACGATCCGCGCGGAGAAATGACGCTTGTCATCGCCGGAAGCGACGATGATAATTTGATGCCGGTTGAAACCGGATCAATCAACGAGCAAATCAAACGACTGATGAACGAAATGAATCTGAGCCGTAACGAAGCGATGAAACTGGCGGCGAAATCGCGCGGCCTGTCGAAACGCCAGGCGTATCAGTTGATGTTGGAGGAAAAGAAAACCGATGAAAACGAAAGTTGAACCGATTCGTTCTGCGCTATCAATCTGCTGTTTGCTTTTCGCCCTTTGCTGTTTGCTGTCGGCGAATGTTTCCGCGCAATTACTGAAACAGAACGATTACGGCGTCGGAGTGACCGTGGCGATTTATCAGTTCGACGACGCGCGGTCGAAAACCATTACTCAGGTCAACACGCTGAAGGTCACGGCCAACACACCGGAAGAAGAGATCGAATACATCACGCGAAATTTCGGCGCTGAAGACGTGAAAATCCGTCACGTCCGCACGGTCGGCCTTCGCGAAGGCGAAGCCTTCACCGATTCGCAGCCGATGAACGACAAACAATTTGTCTTCATCATCACTCCGCGAATCATTTCCAAAACCGAAGTTACTTTTGATTTCGTCGCCAAATACGACGAGCAGACTTTGCTGGAAGCCAAGAGCGTGACCGCAGGAAGTTACGAAACGGTGCTGTTGCGCGGAGAGCGCGGCGGTTTCGGCGTGCGCGAATTCAAAGGGCCTGAAGGCGTTGAAACCGTGCCGGAAAAACGCGCTTTGCTGGTGACGATCACGCCCGCAGTTCAAACCGCTCGCGGATTGCAAAACAAACCTTCGGACATTTCGCGGCCAACGGATCAGTTCGGTTCGCGAGTTGAATTGAACGAAAGCGACACCTTCATCATACCGGCGATATTGAATCGCGTACCGCTTAAATTCGCGCCCGGTTCATCGGCCAAAGGCTCAATCACTTTGCAATGCATTGTCACGCCAGAAGGCCGAGTCACTAACGTGCGAGTGCTTGATTCACCGGACCCGGCGCTGAACCCGAAAGCCATCGAAGCATTCCGTCAGTACAGATTCAACCCGGCGAAGTTGAACGGCAGGCCGACTTACGCCACATTTCGCGAAACCATCATCCTGAGTCCGCCGCAACAAATTCAGTAAGACGGCGCAGCACATTTATGACCAAGTTTTTGCACATCGCGGACGTTCATCTGGGAATTCGGCGTTATCGTTCGGAAGAGCGCACTCTGGATTTCTTTCTGGCCTGGAAAGATTGCATCGAACGTTACGCTCTGGCTGAGCAGGTTTCTTTCGTTCTGATCGCCGGAGATTTTTTCGACGCCCGCAAAGTCGAACCACAAGCAATGAATCAGGCGATGTTCTGCCTGAAGAAATTGAACAAAGCGGGAATTCCCGTCGTCGTCATCGAAGGTAATCACGATTCGCACGAAGTAGCGACGCGATTCAGTTGGCTGCGCAGTTTGTCTCTATGGGGATACATCAAACTGCTCGAACCGATATACGAAGACGGCGAGGTCAGGTTGGAGGCCTGGAACGAACAAACGCGGCGAGGTTCTTATATTGATCTTGGCGACGTTCGAATTTTCGGTTCAATCTGGTACGGATCAACGGTCACTCAATCCTTGACCGCTCTGGTTGATCTGCTGCGCGATCATCACGATCCGCAACGATTCAACCTGATGATGTTGCACACGGACGTTGAAGGTCACGTCAATCACCCCAGCCCGCCGCTTCCTGTGGCGAAGCTCAACGAGTTGAAGACTTACATTGATTATCTGGCGCTGGGTCACACGCACAAAAACTTTGTGATTGACGATTGGGCTTACAACCCCGGCTCGCTGGAAGCTTGCAGCGTGGACGAATACGCCAACGAACGCGGCGCTTATCTGGTCGAGATCGAAGGCAAAGAGCATAAAGCGACGCTGATGCGCGATTATCATCAGCGCGAGGTCATCAGATGCGTTTTCGATGTGAACGGACAGGCAACGCCCGAAGAATTGCACGAAGCTCTGTTTACACAATTACGTCAGGAACTGGTCGCACACGATCCGGCAAATGAAGACAAGCTTGCGCCGGTGATCGAATTGTCGTTGCGCGGCCAGCTTGGATTCAAAAACGCTTTGCTGGAATTGAATCGCATACGCGATCAGGTGAAAAAGGAATTCAGGCCTTTGCTGGCGCTGATTCGCAACCAAACCGTGCCGGTCGAATACGCCGTCGCCGCCGGATTGAGCCAGCAGGTTTCGCGAAACGAGCGCGAGCGTCGTGTGATAGAAGATTTGATCGCCCGCGACGCTCGATTCCGCAATCAGACTTCGGAAGTTGCAGATTTAATATTGGAAGCCAAACGTCTGGCGCTCGGCAATGAAAATCCAGCCAACATCATTAATATTATTGAGAATCGGATTGCGGAATCTGATAAAACCTCCGCCGATCGGGATTGACGGGTGAAGTTTTACAAAATGTCTGGCTTCAAGCTAAGTTTCGTCTGGAAATTCCCACCTGTTTCGCGCAAAATGGCGCTCCCTTCGAATCACAGTCCTCGTTCGGCGATTCGTAAACTGAAAATTATCGAGTCTGGCGGTTGTGGTTATGGAAACGGTTTTAATAGTTCTAGGCGTCATTCTTTTTCTACAAAGTCTTGTTTCACTTGCCGTGGCGCTTCGCTTCGCTCGCTACGCTTTGCGCCATCAACGCCCTCGCACCAACCGCTATCAGCCCAAAGCCGTCGTCATCGTTCCCTGTAAGGGTCTGGAACACGATTTCGAAGAAAACATACGCGCGCTTTTCGCCCAGGATTACCGCGATTACGAAATCATCTTTGTCACCGAAAGCGAGGCCGATCCGGCCACCGCAGTTCTTTCGCGCTTGATCAAAAGCTACAGCCGTCGCCCGGCCTGGATGGTAGTGGCCGGTGAAACCAAAGGCAGAGGGCAAAAAGTTCACAACCTGCTGGCCGCAGTTGACATGCTCAATTCGATTGACCGGAGGGCGGAAATTCTGGTCTTCGCCGATTCCGACGCGCGCATGACCAGGCATTGGCTGGCGGAAATGGTCGCGCCGTTGGGCGATAAACGAATCGGGGCGACGACCGGATTTCGCTGGTATTTGCCGGTTCAGGGCGGGCTTGCTTCGCGACTGCTTTCAGTTTGGAATTCCAGCGCGCTTTCCATGCTCGGCGAAAAATCATCTTTCGCCTGGGGCGGTTCGATGGCGATACGGCGGGAAAATTTCGAACGGTTGAACATCAAACGGCACTGGCATGGAGCTTTAAGCGACGATTACGTCCTGAGCGCGGCGATTCACAAGTCAGGACAACGAATCAAATTCATTCCGCGATGTCTTGTCGCCTCCCACATGGACGTCAGCCTGAAACAGTTGCTGGAATTCAGCACCCGGCAAATGCGAATCACCAAAATCTATTCACCCAGAGTCTGGCAAATCGCCGCCATCTCTCATTGTCTTTATAATCTGACATTTTGGGGAGTATTCGTCTGGCTGATTGCGGCGTCATTTTACGGGCAGTTCAGTTTCTCATTGGCGTCTTTGTTGACAGGAATCTTTCTGATGGGAGCGACGACAGGGTGGACTCGCGCTCTGGTCGCTTCGCAATTGCTGGTGATGAATCGCCCTCGAATTCAGAAAAACTGGTGGGGGTATGTGTTGCTGGGACCGGCGGTTTCACTGATCTATCTTTACAACGTGATTGCATCGGCATGGACAAACCGGATCATCTGGCGGGGTATCGGATACGAAATGATTTCGCCGCGCGAAACGATAATCTGGCATCGCCCGACTCAGATTGCTCACGGCGATTCCCCTTACCGACCACGACGCCAACGCAAAGCTTCCGTACGCTCGTCTTCCAGCAAGCCCTGGCAGTAAGTTGACGCCTCATCTTTTTTTGCGGATTGACTATACAGCCCCAAATAACCGACAATTTCTTCATATTTCAACGTTCATAAATCATCAAGTTTAGCTGGTGCCGAGTTTTGACGAGAACGAGTGGTGCATTTCCCCTTGCTGCTTCTTACCTGTTTCGGCTTTTGGATCAGCAGCAGTCATTCACCAAGTGGGGTTTTATGAGAAAAGCATTGAGTGTTTTAGTAGCGAGTTGCGTTGTCAGCGCCCTGACGGCAACGCCGGGTTCTTTTGGCAGTTTTTCTTCCGCTACGGTCGAAGCGGCTCCGACTCTGGCAGTGGTTTCGGGCACGGTAAAGGATGATCGCGGCGCGCCGCTGGTTGGCGCAATTGTCGCCTTGCTCGAATCCAGGCCGCGCGGCAAAGAAGTTAAAAGCGTAAAAACCGACGCGCAAGGACGTTTTTCCGCCACGATTGCGCCGGGACTTTATCGTTTGCGAGCCGCCGCCGAAGGCTTCGTATCCCGAATCACACGCGTCAGCATTGACCGCCCGGAGCACATCGTTCACAACTTCGCTCTCAAACGCGATGATACAGTGGTGCAAAGACGCGGCGACAGCGACGATTATCGCTGGATCGCCCGCAGCGTTCCGCGCCACGCGATGAATCTTCGCGAAGAGGAAGAAGACGATACTGTTGACCTGAGCAATGGCGAAGTGCAATCCACAACTGCGCCGACGCGCAGGTCGTTTCACGGCGTCACGCAGTTCGTCGCTGTCAGTTCCAGCAATCACGCCGGTTATTCCGGCTCCGGTTTCTTTGGAACCAATTTCGCGATTTCCGGCTCGCTCAGCAACAATCTGGAAATGGCGCTTATCGGACAGCGAGGAGTTGGACAGCTTGCTCCACAACGAATGGCCGCGATTGCTTCTGTGCGTCCGGGCAACAACCACCAGATCACCACGACCATCGGTTACGGCCAGGTCGCGCTGGCAAGAAAGCTTGGCCGTGAGCCGGAACTGATCGGCGGCACAATGTTCGACGGAAGCGGAACGCTTTCACTTGACCACGGTTCCCCAGTCAATAATTCCTATCCGGCCAGTTCAATTGTCAATGTCGGCGCTTCCTCTCGTAATTCCCTGAACTCGCTTGAGCAGCTTTCAGTTTCGACAACCGCGTCGTGGCAAGTCTTCCACCCGCTGCTGGTAATTTACGGATTTGATTATTCGCGCTTCGTCGGATCGGCTGCACGTCAACAGGACAGCATTCTGCCGCGTTTTGCCGTTCAATATTCCCCGTCATCGCGCGTGCGTATGAATGCCGCAATCACTCCCGGTTCCGACACACAGCGCCAATCGCCTGAAAACTTCGATTCCGAAAACATCCAGGCGTCATTTGAAACCTCTCCTGCCAACGTCGCATTTGCACAAACGCCCATACTGGACCGCAGTCGTCGGTTTGAAGTCGGGATCGAGCGTTTGTTCGGCGAGGGCACATCCTCAATCGAGGCTTCGGCTTTTTACGACATCATTTCCGGCCACGGCGTCGGCGTGTTGGCGTTGCCGCTCGAAGCCTCTCCCGAAACTCAACAGACATTTCAGCGGGTCGCTCATCAGATTACGGCAATGAATGGCGCCGCTCGCGGCGTTCGCATGGCTTACAACCGCCGATTCAACGAATACGCATCGGCTTCGGTCGGTTACAGTTTCGGGCGCGGAGAGCGTTTCAACAATGTGGCGCTGGACACAGCATCTCCTTCGCAACTTTTCAGAAACGGTTTCTTCCAGGTCGCAACAGCCAAACTCGATCTGGATTTTACGAATCGCACCGGCACGCGCATTTCCACGGTCATCAGATTGTCGCCCTCGGCAATAATTTTTGCGATTGATCCGTTCGCCGGACAAATGAGCGTTTACGACCCAAACATCAACATTTATGTGACGCAGGAACTTCCGAACCTGGGCTTGCCGGGCCGCTGGCAGGCGATGGTTGATATTCGCAACCTGCTGGACCAGGCCACAGGCGTCGAAGACGGTTCAGTTCAGATTGTCGCTTCAGGTGTGCGTCGAACCGTTCGCGGCGGTTTGGCATTCAGGTGGTAAGCGCACGGATGGTGACAACCTCTCTGTCCGAATTCTCGGAATCGAGTTCAAAATAATGGATGGCTCTTCCGACGACAGGTTGATGGTCACACCAGCGCACCTTCTATTTGATTGAAACAAAAGCTGCAAATGCAGCACAAAGCAATGAGCTTTGCAGGAAATTGGCTGGAATGGATTTTGCCTGAAATTACAGGCAAAGTTGGGTTTATCGGTAAATCGCAACCCAACAATTTCAAGACCGCTTGGCGATTTTAAGCGGTGGAACGTCTGACAAAGAGATCAAAGATCGTGACACCCCAAGCCGGTACAAATCGGGTAACGACACGAACGCTGTTGCTGCTTTTTTTGGCATTGCTGGCGCTGTCAGTAGGCGCGTTCAATTTACGAGACCGGTTGAATCAGAAAGCTGTTTTGACTGATGGCGTCGTCTGGCGCGACGACGCGCAATTAGGGGTTATAGCCGACAAGGTCGAACCCGGCGGCCCCGCGGCCAAAGAAAGCATTCATCGTGGCGACGTTTTGATCGGTGTCAGCCCGACCGGCAGAGATGAAGATTTTGAAGAGATCACCAAGGCTCAGAACGTTCAGATATACCTGGACACCGCCAAAGACCGTGCGCAGGAAGACGGCTCTCCGCCGACACTCAGTTACTGGATAGAAAAACGTAACGACACAGGTGACACTGTGCTGCGCGAGGGCATCTCCGACGTAAAGCTGGAGGCGCGTCAAACGAATTTACTGCGCGGTTTGTATCTGGCGTTGGTCGGTCTGATCTATTTGGGAATCGGTATTTATTTTCTGCTTGGCCAAAGCCGCGCTCCATACGTCACTCATTTCTTCCTGCTCTGTCTGCTGGCATTCATCGCACATTTTTACAGTCCGACCGAAGAGATGCGGGCCCAATTCGACAAAGCCATTGACTTGGCCGACGCGGTCGCGCTGATTTTGCTGGCGCCGATGTTCGTTCATTTCGCGGTCATCTATCCG
Organism: uncultured Heliomicrobium sp.; assembly: GCA_964426025.1. Taxonomy (GTDB): domain Bacteria; phylum Acidobacteriota; class Blastocatellia; order RBC074; family RBC074; genus RBC074. Next base: position 8,070 of record CAYRQB010000128.1, on the reverse strand, counting down.
ACACAGGAACACATTTTCAGGAAGCGGCGATGGAAAGCCTCTTTGCTTTATATCCCGGCCATTCTGTTGATTGCCGCGGAAATCTGGCTGCGATTTGCCAGCCTGCGCGCTCTGCTACCGCTTTCGGCTGTCAACGTTCGAAGCCTGTTATCAAACCTTGAAATAACCTTCTTCGCCATATCCATGATCGGCAGCGCGACGCTGCTGGTTCGCACATTCAGGCAAACACGAACCGTCGTGGCGCGCCAGCAATTGAAGTGGGTGATGTGGGGAATGAGCGTCGCCTCGATTTTGTTCACGGCATTTTACCTGCCGTCTTATTTCACACAGCCTTCGGTTTCGTCGCTTTTGGAATTGGCTTCGCTCATGCCAATGGCCTTGATCCCGTTGACGCTCGGTTATTCAATCGTCAAATTCCGGCTGACCGACGTTGATGTTGTGATGCGCAGATCATTCGCTTACATCATTGCCACGTTGTCGGTGGCGGCGTTGTTCGGCACTGTGATGGCGATCAGCTACGAATTCCTGCGCTCTTTGTTGTCACAGGAAGCAACACTATTGATTGCCGCGATTTCAATGTCCGTCATCGCCATGTTATTTGCGCCCGTCAAAAACTGGCTGCAACAGCGGATTGACCGCCTCTTTTACGGCGAAAAATACGATTATCGAGTTACGTTACAGGATTTCGGACGCACACTGGCTTCGACCACGGAACTCGACTTGCTGCTGGACAGTTTGATGCGGCGACTGAAAGAGGTCTTTTCTGTCGAACGTCTGGCGATTATTGTGGAAGACCGTGCCGAACCGTCGGGGGTTCGCGTGGCGCGAGCCGAGGGAGTGGAACGCGAAATAAACCTGCCCGACAACTTCCTTACTATTTTGCGCGACCGCACAGACGCCACAGGGATTGTCAGGGTGGAAAGCTCGGAAGCCGAAGAGGAAGCCATCACGGGCAGTTTGATCTCTCCCTCGATTTCCCTGTCTCGCAGACTTTTCAGTTACTTCGTTCCGTGCGCCGCGCGTTCACGCGTTGTCGCTGTGCTGGCGCTCGGACGCCCGACAGACGGCGCTCTGCTCTCGTCGGAAGACACTGCTTTGCTCAGAGCCATTTCCGGTTACGTCGCCGTAGCGATTGAAAACGCCCTGCTGTTGGAAGAACAGGCGCGACGCACCACAGAACTGGCCAAACTGAAAGAATTCAACGAAAACATCATCGAATCAATCAACGTCGGCGTGATGGTCATCAATCTGGCCGGACGCATCACCAACTGGAACGGCGCGCTGGAAGAGATTTACGGATTGCAGCGCGAACAAACAATCGGTCATCGCATCACTGAAGTTTTTCAATCGGAGATGCTTCGGGCTTTGCGCGAATTGATGGCTCGCAGCGAATGGCAATCGGGTCAGACCGGCGAACCTGTTTACATTTATAAATTCCGCACGCATTCAGCCGATGGACGCGATTTGATACTGAACGTTTCCCTGTCCCCTTTGCACAGCAAGACATCGGAAATCGAAGGCACGCTGGTCGCCATCGAAGACGTCACCGAACGCATTCACCTGGAAGAGCAGTTGCAACAAACCGACAAACTGTCTTCTATCGGCCTGCTGGCTGCGGGAGTCGCTCATGAAGTCAACACTCCATTGACCGGCATCTCGTCTTACTCGCAGATGCTGATGCAACAGATTCCCGACACCGATCCGCGCCACCAACTTCTGGAAAAGATTTACCGGCAAACTTCTCGCGCTTCCAGCATCGTCAACAATCTTCTTAATTTTTCGCGCGTCAGCGACGCCCGCTTGACTTCGGTTGATTTGAACCGCGTGCTGGACGATACGATCCAATTGCTAGAAGCCCAGCTCCGCAACACCGAAATCGAAGTCGTTAGAAATTACGACCCAAGCCTTCCGCCCACGCCGGGCAATGCAGCCAAACTACAACAGGTTTTTATGAACCTGATACTCAATGCACGCGATGCCATGACGCTGGGGGGGCGACTGGAAATCTGCACAGGTGTCAATGACGGTTCGATCATAATCACCTTCCGCGACACAGGCAGCGGCATTGAGCCTGAACATCTGGCCAAAATCTACGACCCATTCTTCACCACCAAACAGATTGGCAAAGGCACCGGTTTGGGCCTGGCCGTCAGCTACGGAATTATTCAAGACCACGGCGGACATATCGCCGTTGAAAGCAAACCCGGCGAAGGTACGATTTTCCAAATTACTTTGCCTCTGGCCACTGTCCGCCAACAACTCGCTACAGCCGGCGATTGATTGAAATGCCATAAATGCGTGGCTGTGCGTAAAAAGCCTTAATCGGCGAGGAAAGACAAACAGCTATGACCGATACCGATACCCTGCAAGCAGAATTTCATTTTGATAGCGGCAATTCCCTACGCGATCAAGGCGATTTCCAGGAAGCAGAACGCGAATTCCAGAAGGCCGCCGAACTCGACCCTGAATTTGCCGACGCCTTCAGTTTATGGGGAGTTACTCTGGCCGACCTTGGGCGGATTGACGAATCAATCGAAAAGCACCGCAAAGCCGCCGAACTGGCGCCTGACGATCCAAACAACTATCACGACTGGGGATGGTCACTGAGCAAAGCCAAACGGTACAAAGAAGCCATTGAAAAATACCGTCGCGCCATAGAACTCAAACCCAGCGCCCTCACCCATAACAATTGGGGAGTGGCGCTAGCCAATCTGGAGCAATACGAAGAAGCCATTGAACAATATCGCAAAGCTATTGAATACGATCCAAACCACATTCTCGCCCAGCGCAATTGGGGAGACGCGCTCGTCAACCTGAAGCGTCACGAGGAAGCTATAGATCATTACCGCCAGGCTCTCGAAATCGCTCCCGATGATTTTTATATTTTATGCTACTGGGGCGATGCGCTTGCCTCGCTTGAACGTCACTCCGAAGGATTGGAGAAGCATAAGCAGGCAGAACAAATCGTTGAAAAGCTACAGGCGGAAGGCCAGAGCGATCCCGATCATGCATTTGTTTATGAAAGCTACGGAGATGTGCTGGCTCAACAAGGCGAAAAGGAAGAAGACGACCTGGCCAGACAAAAAAAGAGCGAAGAAGCTATTGAAAAGTACCAGCGGGCAGTAACGATAAATCCGTCCTACGTAACATCCTATAACAAACTGGGACTTGAATTCGCCAAGTTGAAACAATACGACAAGGCATTCGAAGCTTATCAAAAAGCTATCGAGGTAAATGCTAAATTCGTTTACGCTTACTATAACTGGGGTAACGCGCTCTCGGAACTTACGCATTACGAAGAAGCTATTGAAAAGTACCGCGAAGCTACCGTAGCCGATCCGGCTTTTGTTAATAGCTACAATGGCTGGGGAGCGGCTCTTGCCAATCTCAAACGCTACGAAGAAGCTATTGAAAAATACCAGAAGGCTATCGAAACTGACCCTAACTATGTTTACAGCTATAACAATTGGGGCGGCGCGCTAACCAATCTCAAGCGTCATGAAGAAGCGCTTGAAAAATACTCCAAAGCAATCGAAGTTGATGGCGCTTATGTTTATGCCTACCTTGACAGCGGATTGACCCTGACAGAACTAAAAAGGTACGAGGAGGCCGTCGAGCGACTGGAAAAAGCCATCGAGCTTGATCCCAAACTCACCGACGCTTACAACGCCCTGGGTAACGTACTGTCAGATTTGAAACGGTTCGATCAGGCGGTGAAAAGATACCGCCAGGCTGTGGAGATTGATGACAAATATCACTTCGCTCATTTCAATCTGGGCTGGGTGTTGACTGAACTCAAGCAAACAGAAGAAGCGGCGGAAAGTTATCAAAAAGCGCGCGAGGCAAATCCGAAATACGCCTATGCTCATCACAACATCGCCGATTTGTTATGGCAACAAGGCCGGTACAAGGCCGCAATGGAAGAATGGAATAACGCGCGAAAAGCATACGAGGCAGCCAAAGAAGCAAAGGAAGATATCGCCGCCAGCCCGGAGTTCTATTCCTATTACGGCGGCATTGTCCACGAAACATTCGGCGAGCTTGCCGAAGCGGAAACAATTTATCAGGACGGTTTGAAGCTGGACGCCACCAATCCCTCGATACTGAGCAGCATGGTTGACCTTTATTTGGAGATGAGAGACGAGCAGAGCGATTTCAAAACCAAATCTTACTGGAAAGCGCGCGACGCTTATCAGAAAGCTTCGCGAAGATTGAAGGATCAACTGGAACAGTCAAAGGAAGCGCGAACCTATCTGCAGATCGGCCAATTGTTGACGACGATGGAGGAATACGCCGCCGCCGAAAGTTATCTGCGAAGCGCAATGCAGATGGACAAGGGATCGGTGGAAATACTGTCCAGCCTCGGCGTCCTTTCATCCAAAAAATCCGAATACAAAGAAGCGGTCAAATATTTCGAAAGCGCGCTGCGATTGGATCCGGACAATTTGACCATCCGCAGCAATCTGGCGGAAGCGCATCTGAAATCCGGCGTGACGGACAAGGCCGAAACCGAATATCAGAAAATTCTGGCCGTCACCAAATCGCACGTCGAATCGCATGTCGGTCTGGGAGAGGTTTACATCGCGCTCGGTGAAGCCGGAGACGGCGACATGTTTCCGCAAGCCATACATCATCTGACCAAAGGAATTCAGATCGCTCAATCAGGAGTCGGATCGAAGAGGTTCAGGAAAAAAGAACTGGCGGCGGTTTTATATTCTCGCGGATACGCCAAGGTGAAGCTTTTTGAGAGCACAAAAATCGGACGTGACGAAAACCTGCTGCGCGAAGCGGTCAGCGATTTCAACGAATGTTTCAATAACGATCCCGATTTTCACAAAGCCAGACGCGCCGTCGAAAAAATCGAGAGCAAGCTGGAACGGTTCTCGCCTCAACGCATAACCGAAAAAATCGGGCCGCTTATCATCTTCTGCCTCGCGCTGTTTGTTTTCCTGATAACTCAATTGATCTTCCTTCTGTCGTTCTTCGGCGTCACCAGCCGCACGCTGGAAGTCGGCTATTACTCCCTGTTCTCTTTCGGCTCTTTGATTTTTATGATCGCTGGACTGTATCTGCCTCAGATTTTGAAATTGAAAGTAGCCGGAATCGAACTTGAAAAAGGCACTGTTGATCAGATTGCGACGGCGGGAGCGATAGGCATCAGAAGATAGCTCGCCGTTTAGCACGCCGGACTTTGGCCACTGTCGGCAATTTAGTGCATACTGCCGCCCTGCAAAAACATCATTCAACGAATTCATTTTCAAGCAAAGGATACGGAATCGTGAAGATCATCAGACCTGCCGCTTTCGTCCTGCTTTCGTTGTTCGCCATCGCAACCCCAACGCCTGGCGGCGATTTGACAGCCGGAACTGCTCGCGTCGAAATCACTCCGCCGGTCGGTTACGCGATGGGCGGTTACGCCGCTCGGCAAGGGGCTTCGACCGGCATTCACGACCCGCTGTTTGCAACCGTGTTGCTGCTGAAAGCCGACGGCGTCAGCTTGGCCATCGTCAGTTGCGATTTGCTGTCGTTTCCATCCGAACGAATCCTGACGCTGGCGCGCGAACGAAAATTGGCCGATCACGTTTTGATCGCCGCTTCGCACAGCCATTCCGGTCCTGTCACCTGGCGGGATAAAAGCTGGCCGATGCCCGACCGTTCGTGGTTTTCTGAAACGGAAAACAAAATCCTGACGGCAATCGAAGAAGCGTCAAAGAAGCCCTTCTCTGCTCGCATCGCGGCTGGCTTTGCGGAAATCTACCTGGGCCACAATCGCCGCAAAGTTGCCGCCGACGGCAAAGTGACTATGTTCTGGCGCAATGCCGAACGCCAGCCGACTTCGCCAATTGATCCGACGATTGGCGTCATTCGTGTGGATGACGAAACCGGCAAACCGCGCGTGGTGCTGGTGAATTACGCCTGTCACGCCGTCGTGCTGGGACCGGACAATCGCCAGATTTCAGCGGACTATCCGGGCTATTTGCGGCAACGCATCGAACAAGCATTGCCCGGCGCGCTTTGTCTGTTCGCGCAAGGCGGCGCGGGCGACATCAATCCTTACCTGGACAAACAGCCTGTTGCCGAAAACGGTTTTGGCGAAGCTGAAAAGACAGGCAAAGCTCTGGCCGAAGAAGTTCTGATTGTCGCACGCAGGCTGAAACCTGCCGCCAACTCATCGGCAAAGCTGCAAGCCGTCGCCGAAGTCAAAGATTTTCGCGACCGCTGGGACGCGACGAAAACAGTCAAAGCCGGATTGACGACTTTGCTGATCAATCAAGACATCGCCATTGCAACCATTCCCGGCGAACCGTTTGTTGATTTGCAGATCGCGCTGCGCGACAAATCGGAAATCGCCAACACCTTTTTGTTCGGCTACACGTTCAGCGCAGGCGGCGAATGGATCGGGTACGTGCCGACGCTGAAAGCCGCTGCTGAAGGCGGTTACGGAGCCGGTTACAGCACCAACATCGAAGTCGGCGCAGGCGAAGCGATGATTGATCGCCACATCGTCAACTTGTTTACGATGCTAGGCAAACTTAAAAAATCACCGAGTTTTTGATCGGGAACGCAGGTGAGAAAAGATTATGCGAACGACGGTTTCATTGCTGATTTTGCTTTGTTCTTTGACGCTGGCTGGCAACGCGCAAAGCCTGCGCGCTGGAGTTTCTCGCGTGGACATCACGCCGCCGCTCGGCGTGGACTTGTGGGGATACTTTGATCGGTCGGGGCCGGCAAACGGCAAACTCGATCCGCTGTTTGCTCGCGTGCTGGTGTTGGAAGCCGGTCGGCAATCGGTCGCCGTCATCACGCTCGATCTTGGCCGCAGCTTCGGGCCGCCGCAGATTGCCTGGCTGCGCGACAAAGCTCGTCGCCAACACGGCATCGCCGAAGTCATGTTGATCGCTTCGCACACGCATTCAGGGCCGGTGATTGACGACAGTTACGACGACGGCGTGCCGGAATGGGAACAACGCGCGCTGGAAAAAATCGCCGACGCAATTGGCGAAGCCGTGGCAAAATTGAAAACCGCAAACATCGGCGCGGGGCTAGGGCAAGCAACGCTCGGTCACAACCGTCGAGTCATTCAATCGGACGGTTCGGTCAAAATGCTCTGGCGCAACAGCACCGGCCAACAAACCGGAATGATTGATCCGGCGGTAGGTGTGATTCGTGTGGACGACGTGAACGGAAATCCGATGGCGATTCTGGTGAATTACGCCTGTCATCCTGTGATTTTCGGGCCGGACAATTTGCGCTATTCGGCGGATTTCCCCGGCGCGATGGCTCGCTTGGTTGAAAAGGAATTTGCCAGCTCTGCCAATTTTGGAAGCCAGCCGATCTGCTTTTTTCTGCAAGGCGCGCCCGGCGACATCAATCCGATGATGGATAAGACTCCGCTGACGGAAAACGCCGACGCCATCAAGATCGAAGTCGGCGAACAGCTTGGACGCGAAGTCGTTCGCGTTGCTCGCGGCATCAAACCGGAAAATTCAGCCACGCCCGAAATCGCCTTCATCAGCGAAGAGCTTCGCTTTCGCAATCGCTGGGATTTGGATTCGATGCGCCAGATGCTGACGCTGGCGTTTCCGCCTGCGCTGGCCAAACGTTATCAAAGATACATCACGCCGGAAATCGTCACGCCCGTGACGACGCTGGTCATCAACAAACAAATCGCGTTGGTTGGCTTGGCAGGCGAACCGTTTGTCGGATTGCAGTTGCTGCTGAAATCTCGTTCGCCGTTGCCGATGACGTTTCTGACTGGCTACACGAATGGTTATTACGGTTATTTTCCGACGATCAGTGCGGCAGTGAGTGGCGGTTATGGCGGAAACACGCTGGTCACGCGCGTCGAAGTCGGCGCGGGCGAACGCATGGTGGATTGCGGGCTGATTCACATCTACCGCATTCTGGGAAAGCTGAAAGACAAACCCGAACAATAGCAAGGGTAGCGCAACCTGCCGAGGTTGCGCGGTTTTCTCCACTCGCACTTCGTTACAAAAAAGCAACCACGGGAGGTTGCGCTACTTTTTCCGCGGGGAAACTGAGATTAATAAAATTTGGAGCGCTATGATT
>CAYRQB010000127.1:0-15810 GCA_964426025.1 uncultured Heliomicrobium sp. | reverse complement strand
GGGGCATAGCCCATTCAAAGAAACAATCGTCCCGATAAGGCATAGCCGCAAAAACAGGTGCATTTAATTCTCAAAGACCATAAGTCTATTTTACCAACTTCAGCGACTCTCGGCCACGAAATTTGAAAAGCCTTCAAGCACGGGCACGTCGTCTCTTTCCAACAAGCGCAACGCTTCGGCAATGACCTGATGTTGCAGCGCCGGATTATTCGGTTCGCCCAGCGGATGCCCCATTGGAAACGGAACGAACAAGGCGCGCGGAGGTTTGATCTGACTCGCCACTTCGCGCAGCAGCGAAATTGAAACCGTCGCGATGCCTTCGCGCTCGATTGCCGCCTGAACCAGACAGACCGTCTGGGTGCACATCGGTCAGACGGGAGTCAGGAAGGCTACGTCAACTTTGTCTTCGCGAAGCATGCGCGCAACCTGCGGAGCAGTTTCATCAATCAGTTTTCGCGGGCCGACGATTGAACCCATGAAGCTGAAATGCCGATGATTGAGTTGGCCGATTTCGCCTTGCGCTTCCAGTTCGCGAAAACGGTCGAGCGGGAAGGCCAGATTGTGATCGGCGTCAACCGCGTCGTGATCGAAGGCGTAGCTGCGATGAGATTCGACCAGCGATTTGACCTCGATTGCATTCGGGATTTCGCGGAACGAAGAATCGCCCATCTTGTTCGATTTGTCGAAGCTGGTTTGTTCCGGCGTTCGCAACCCGGCAGTAGTCACCAATGCGACACGCGCTTGCTTCAAAGGCTTTGAAAGTTTTGCGCACGGCACGGGATCAATCGCGTAATGTGAAAAGGGATAACCTTTCATAAAAAGTCTGACGTGCAGACTCAGATCGTTATAAGTTGCCATGCCGTTTAGTATACGATGAAAAATGCGGGGCGCATTGTACGCGAAGTTGTCGCCAGCCCAAACTCATCCAGGTTACGGGCGCAATGCACTGATAAACGCGGCTTGCAAGCGATAGATGATCAACATAAGCTTGAGGCGAGATTCCGAATACAAGCTGCTTTCAATCTTCTGTCATTTATGAACCATCGAAGCAGATCAATCATTGCCGCCATTTTGATTTCAGTCATCGCGCTTCTGCAGCCTTCGGCGGCGCGAACCCAGCAAACTGGTCAGACGCAATCGGAACAGGCTTTGACAGAACGTGTTTTGATCGGAGCTTATGACGCCGCTTACGTCAACGGATTGGTTTTCATCACCGGCAATCAGGATTCCATCGAGCAGAATATTTTTGGTTTGCGCTTTATGGCTTTTCGGCAAGGCGATGGAATTGAGGAAAGCCCTCGTTTGTTCGAGCTTGGCCAGCACGCGCCCGACGGTTCGTTTGCCCGCGTCAGTTGGCAGCCGCAATTCGATCCGAAAACGACAGTAACATTGCGTTGGAGCCGCGTCGGGAAACATATGGTAGCCGGTCAACTGACTTCGTCGTCCAATGTGCGTATGGCAATCGAAGCTTACAGACCATGGAACGGCAACCGCGAGAGTGTGGCTTGGGCGGCCTTTGCCGCGCAAGCCGACCGCCGAACGGTTCTGGGCGAACAAATTCATAACCAGAAAAGCAAACCTCCGCTCAGCCGCTTTATGTTTCGCGCAGACCGCGCGGCCATTGACGTTGTCAGTCTCAGCGAAGGCAGAACCACGCGCGCTGCATTGTCCAAAGAGGCTCAGGTCGAAACGGCCAAAACCAACACGGCTTCGTTGCCGGGTTCGCGCAGCGTGATGACATTCGAACTAAGCCCCAACGCCGCGCTCGGTTTTGTGGCTGTCGCGGGCAACGAGTTCGACCCGATGCAAAGCCAGGTCGAGAAGTTATTACAGCAGCCAATAGGCGAATTGCTGGATAAAGCGGAGAAGCAGTACGAAGCGATAAGAACGACGAGCGGAGGCGTGTTGGGCAACGGCCTGGAAACGATCAACCGTTTGACGATGTGGAATCGTTTTTACTGGGCCGACCAGCGTTACGAATACGTGACCATGCATCGTCATTCGCGGCTTGGTTTGAGAGGCGACGCGCTCGGTTGGGATTCAATGCTGACGGCGGTTTCGACTGCTTTGACAGATGGTGGGAGCGCGACGGCGACTTTGCGCATATTGCTGGCCGGACAAACATCTGATGGAAGAGTTCCGATGCGACGGTATTTGCAAACCGAACCGCTGGCGGAACCTCCGTTGCTTGCCGGACGATCCATGCCGCCACTTGGCGCTCTGTGCGTGTTGAAGGTTTATTTGGCGACTCAGGATTTGGCTTTTCTGGCGTGGGCTTATCCGCGGTTGCAACAGTGGAACGATTGGTGGCATTCAACCCGCGAAGACGGAATAAAATGGCGCGACGGAAACGCTGACGGTTTGCTGGAATGGGGCTTTGACGAAGAGCAGGAATACGGAGCGATGGGCGCCAGAATGTTGACCGTCGCAGACAAACAACGGCTGGCCTTTGCCGAAGCCGGTCAAATACCAAGCGACGCAAAATACAACGAACAATCGCACACGCTGGAAATGTCATCGGTTGCGCTCAATTCGCTTTATGCGCTGGATACCGAATTGTTGATGTCCATTTCTCGCGAAATCGGTCTGACGACCGAAGCCGACCGCTGGCAACTTCGACTGGATGAAATCAAACGTCTGGTCAATGAAAAACTTTGGAGCGAAGAAGACAGTCTTTATTTCGACAGGCGTTGGGACGGAAAGTTTTCGTCCCACATTTCGTTGGAAAACTTCTTCCCGCTGATTGCCGGAATACCGGACGAAGCGCGCGCAAAAAGAATGTTGACGGCTTTGCGCGATTACAGGAAATCCGAACAAGCAATTGTCGGCGGACAGGCTCAGGCGGCGATGAATTATCTGCTTTACGTTGGACTGAGGCGTTACGGCTTTTACGATGAAGCCTCGGAGTTGGCGCGACAAACCAATTTGTCAGCTCGCGCCGCTTCTGAAATATCCGGTGAAAAAACCGCCAGTCAACCATCTGACAATAGTTTGTCTCAGCAGCAATTATCATTTGCCGGACTTCTTTATTTGCCGGCGATTGAAGAATTGGTTTCAACCGATCCGTGGTCGGGTTTGACTTTAGGAAATTTGACCGCCGCTGAAGAATCGCGCGTCGAAAGAATAAAAATCGGCGGAGCCAATCTGGATGTGATCGTCGGCCCGAAACGAACAGTCATTCGACGCAACGGCAACATCGAAATCGAATTTGAAGCGCCGGTCAAACTGAAAGGTTATCGCGGCAATGATCGCGCTCTTGGGTTTCTGGTCGAGGCAAAAGAAACCGTTCGCGCTTTGGTTCCCGCTTCCGAAGGCCGCAAAGTCACTGTTTCAATCAACGATAAAATTCTTGGCAGCACTTCGCCCGGAGCCGCAGCCAGTTTCAAGCTTAAAGACGGCGTCAGCAAAGTGCTGATCGTTCGATGACTCTCATCGTCTCGCCTTTGATAAATCAGAGCAATTGATATGGGCAATAGAAAGGATGGACAAGATTGAACAGGATTGGCTTCAGCTTCGTTCAATCGCGGTTATCATCCTGATGAATCCTGTAAATCCTGTCCAAATTTCCTGTTCTGATTTCGCTCTTATCCGGCAACGCCAGCCGCCGAATCAAAAAGCTTTTCGGGTTCGCAATCAACCAGCGTTGCCACAATCCAATCCGCTTTTTTCAATTCTTCCGCTTCGTAGCTGTTGGTGACGGCCAGGCATTTCATTCCAGCGCGTTTTGCCGATTGGACTCCGGCGATGGAATCTTCTATGACCAGACATTCGGCGGGCTGGAACTCAGCGCCGTTGATCGAATTCAATGCCGCCAGAGCTTTGATGTAACCTTCCGGATCGGGTTTGCAGACGCTGACGTCTTCGGAGGAGATGATCGTTTGAAAGCTTTCGCGGATGTCGCCGCGTTCGAGCACGACTTCGATCTCGCTTCGCAGCGCGCCGGACACCACCGCCATCGGATATTTTTCCGCCAGCCGTTTGACCAGTTCGACCACGCCCGGAAACAACATGAACCGATCATTGATCGCTTCGTGGTAATACACTTCCTTGCGCGCGATCAAATCGCTGATGAGTTGCCTGTCTTGCGATTGCTGTTCGCGTCCGGCGTCGCGCAACGCTGCGGTGAAACATCCGCGATCGTCATAACCCAGATATTTGGCGTGATAATCTTCGTCGCTGAGCGGAACGTCTACTTCTGCCAGCACACGACGAAACAGTTCCAGATGCAGCGGTTCGTCGTCAACGATCACGCCGTTAAAGTCGAAAATAATAGCTTTGAGCATGTTCCCTTTGATAATTGAGAGTTGATAGTCGAGAATTGGTTCGCAAATGAATTGAGTGAAGATCAATTCGTAATCCACATTCTGCAATCTGTGACTGAAACTATGCAACTGGCTCGCGTTTTGGGAAACGTCGTCGCGACGGTCAAAAACACCGCGCTGCAAGGGCGCAAGCTGATGATCATTCAACCGTTGGCCGTTTCCGGCGGACAATTGAAAGCCGTCGGCAAACCGATGGTGGCGATTGATTCCGTCGGTTCAGGCGCGGGCGAACTGGTTTTCTGGTGTCGTGGCAAGGAAGCAAGTTTTCCTTTTGAAGGCAGCGAAGTTCCGACCGATTGCACCATCATCGGCATTGTGGATTCCGAAGCGCACGTCAAAGCGATTGGAGAGAACGCGTGATTCTGGGACGAGTGTTGGGAAACGTAGTGGCTACGCAAAAAAACGCGCGATACAGCGAAGCGCGAATCATGCTTGTCCAGCCCGTCAATCCCGACGGCACTCCGCGCGGAGCTTCCATTCTGGCATTGGATTCGGTTGACGCGGGCGAAGGCGATCTGGTCGTGGTGGTTCAGGAAGGCTGGTCGGCTTCGACGGCTTCCACAGGCGAAGCCGGAGCCGCAATTGACAGCGCCATCGTCGGCGTAGTGGATTTTATCGAGGATTACAGTGGAGAGAAGTAAAGCGTGAATCGCGAAGATATAAAAGAGATGGTCAGAGAAGCAGTGCGGCAGGCGATGTCGAATCATTCTGTGATGCCAGCAATTGATTCCGCCGAATCATCGCCGCCTGAATACTTCGCGCCGTGGACAGGCGTCAGTTACGAAGCTCATTCCAGCCAGCAGAAATTCAACATCAACGAAGCCGCCAGCCAGACCGGCAACCTGTTGGAATTCGCCTCCGGTCAAAACTGCACAATCGAAAAAGGCAAACCCTGCGACCAATGCGGCATGTGCCGCAGCCTGGGTTTTTGAGAATTTCAAACTTCAACGCCGCGCTTGCCAAAAAACTCCCTCAGCGCCGGATAAACATCTTCCTTGTCGTCAATCCGCACGCCGATGAATCGTTCCTGGTTTTTCAGACGATCGTGGAAAATCGAAAGCAGAGCGCCGGAGCTTCGGCGGTAAGTCGCCATGCCTTCTTCGCCGATTTCTCCGTAACCGAACAGGTTGCAGGTTTCGATCAACTCGTCAGCCATCTTCACAGCGTCTTCGTTGTCGGAGTAATAGTTGTCGCCGTCCGAAAAATGAAAAGGGTAAACGTTCCAATCGGGTGGCGGAAAGCGTTCGGCGATGATGTCCAGCGCCAGTTTGTAGGCCGAACTGACAACGGTTCCGCCCGATTCGCCCTGAGTGAAAAACTGCTCTTCGGTGACTTCTTTGGCTTCGGTATGATGGCTGATGAAGACGATTTCGACGCTGTCGTATTTCGTCCGTAAAAAACGAACCATCCAGAAAAAGAAACTGCGAGCGATGTATTTTTTGAATTCGCCCATTGAGCCGGAAACGTCCATCATTGCTATCACCGCCGCATTCGATTCGTAGCGGATTTCGTCTTCCCAGCTTTTGAACCGCATGTCTTCTTTTTTGAAGCCGCCGATTTTGGCCTGGCCTTTTTCGCGCGCGTTGCGGCGTATGTTTTCCAGAATCGTTCGTCGCTTATCCAGATTGGAAAGCACTCCGGTGCGGCGGATTTCGGTGAAGCGTGTGGTTTTCGACGGAACAGCGCGTTTGGCTTTGTCTTCCAGAAAAGGCAGATGCAAATCTTCGAAGATCATCGCCGCAATGTCGTCAATATCAACATCCGCTTCGTAATAATCCTGCCCCGGACTGTCGCCCGCCTGACCTGCACCGGGAACCTGTCCCTGACTGTCTTCGCGGGCGATGACGTCGCCGACTTTCGTTTTGCCGTCGCCCTGACCTACGTGTTTGCGTTTGCGATAATCGAATCGGAATTTGTATTCGTCCAACGCGCGCATCGGTACTTTTACGGTTCTGCGCCCATTCGACAGGATGATGGATTCGTTGGAAACTATCGAGCCGAGGTTTTTTTTGATGGCGTCTTTGATGCGCTCTTTGTGGCGATCCTGATCAATGATGCCTTTGCGTTGTAACGACCAATCATTGCGTTGGACTGACATACTGCTTACCTCTAAAGTTTGCGGGTTTCCACATCTTCCTGCGATTGAACAATCACTGGTTCCAAATGGTGCGTTGTCTCTTCTGTGATGCTTATTAGGGCGGGCTTCGCGGACGAGAGAGCCAGTTCGTTGGTGATTGGAACTGATTGATCCGCCAGCGATTCAATGCCATTTTTTTCATCTTCACCAAACCATCGACGGGAAGCCGTGCGATCCCAGAACCAATTGGTGAAGCACATTAAACTAAAAAACAAATACGCCGGATCACGATAAAAATAAGTGTTGGGTATCCCAATGACTAAGAAGAACCATGCACAATAGAACATCGCCTGCGCAACTTGAGGTATTTGGGATTTGTTATTGGCTCTTAGGACGAAGTTGTCAAATAGGGAATTCAGTGCCGCTCGCCAACCTCTTGGCTCAACCGCCTCACGAACCGCCTGCAAATCGGCTCCGCACGAGCGGCAATGCTTCGTTGATTCCTCGGCCTTCGCACCGCAGGCGAAGCAAAACAGGATTTGCAATTGTGACTTAGGTAAATCCGTTTTTGATGAAAAGATCAACTGATCCGGTTGAAGCTTCTTGCTGAGTTTCTGGCTACGCTTGTATATCAAGTACGACAGCCCGCCACCGAGGAAAAACCACAAAGTAAAAAACGGGTTAAGCCAGCTAGTCCACGAATCCTGTCTCCACCCAATTGTTGTAATCAGCATCCCGACACCGCATATCAAAAAGATGAAAGTGTCACGGCGAAACCGCTCGCTCGACTGCTCCAACGCCGCATCAAGCTTGCCAGCGATCATCACAGGTAGCCGCTTCTTCATGGCCTGAGCGACGATCAGAAGGCTTTCGCTGCAAGCGCGGCAGTATTTGGTGGTATCGGAATTTTCAGTGCCGCACTTTGGGCAGAACATTGCAGATTACCTCCACATGGAAAACACCCGCACAGTTTACGCCGTGCGGGTGGAGTGTAGATCGGTTTCGCCCGCTGCTTAACGCGACAGCAGCGTGCCGACATAACTCAGCAGTTCGTTGGCGCAGATGGTGCAATAACCGTGATCGGTCACCAGCCGATCAATCACTTCGTTGATGCGGCGAAGCTGGTCTACATCAGGCGTCTTGGTTGATGTCGTGATCTTCACCACATCTTTCAGATCGGAAAAGATTTTCTTTTCGATGGCTTCTTTCAACCGCTCGTGCGAGTTGTAATCGAAGGTTTTGCCTTTGCGCGAATACGAAGAAATGCGAATCAGAATCTCCTGCCTGAAGGTGTTCTTGGCATTTTCGGAAATCCCTATTTGCTCTTCGATTGAACGCATCAGCCGTTCATCCGGTTCAAGCTCTTCTTCGGTAATCGGGTCTTTGAGTTTTTCCTTGTTGCAGAAGGCTTCAACGTTGTCCAGATAGGCGTTGCACATATTCTTCGCCATCTCTTCGAAGGAATAAACGAAAGCGCGCTGGACTTCGGTCTTGGATATTTGATCGTATTCGCGCCTGGCCTGAGCAATCAGATTCAGGTAACGCTCTTTTTCTTCCAGCCTGATGCCGGTGTGTTGATCGAAACCGTCCTTGATCGCCCGCAGAGCGTCAATCGGATTGATGCAATAAATGTTGTCGCGCACCAGCGCGTTCGACAGCCGGTTGATGATGTAACGAGGCGAAATGCCGTCCATGCCTTCGCGCACGGTTTCGTCTTTCAGTTCGCGAACGTCTTTGGATTTGAAACC
Source organism: uncultured Heliomicrobium sp. (assembly GCA_964426025.1). GTDB lineage: Bacteria > Acidobacteriota > Blastocatellia > RBC074 > RBC074 > RBC074. The sequence continues at coordinate 7,663 of CAYRQB010000127.1, read as the reverse complement.
TTCGACATCTTCGCCGTCGTAAAGTTTCATCTTTTTGACGATGTCAACATTGGCTTTCTTTGGTTCTTCCAAACGCGACATGACCGCGAACATGGCGGCGATCTTCAACGTGTTCGGCGCCAGATGGATGTTGCGCATCGCTTCAGACTGTTTCAGCAGTTTGTCGTAAATGCGCTCTTCCTGCGTGACCTTCAGGTTATAAGGAACCTTGATCATGATGATGCGGTCTTGCAGGGCTTCGGATTTCTTGTTGCCGACAAAGGCCGTGTATTCGTTTTCGTTGGTGTGCGACATGATCACTTCGTCGGCGTAGATCATGGCAAAGCGTCCGGTCTTGATGTTTTGTTCCTGCGACAGCGTCAGCAGCGAATAAAGGAACTTCTCGTCGCACTTGAGGATTTCAATGAATTCCATCAAGCCGCGATTGGCAATGTTCAATTCGCCATCGAAGCGATAAGCGCGCGGGTCTGATTCAACGCCGATTTCGCCAATCGTCGAAAGATCAATCGAACCGGTCAATTCGGTGATGTCCTGCGATTTCGGATCGGAAGGCGCGAACGTGCCAATGCCGATTCGGTCTTTTTCCGAAAAAGCTATGCGTTCGATCTGAACGTCTTCGTGACGACCATTGTAGGTGTGTTCAAGATTGTAACGGCATTGCGGGCAGAGTTCGCCTTCGATGTAAAGGCCGTAATGCTTCTCGATTTCAGGCCGAAGCTGTAGCGGTATCAGATGCAATGGTTCTTCGTGCATCGGACAGTTTTTGATGGCGTAAACCGCGCCTTTATCCGTGTGCGACCAATGCTCCAATCCGCGTTTGAGCATTGATACGATCGTGGATTTGCCGCCGCCAACCGGACCCATCAGCAACAAAATGCGTTTGCGGACTTCCAGCCTTTGGGCTGCCGACTTGAAGTACTCAACAATCCTGGCAATCGGCTCTTCGATGCCGAACAACTCATCGCTGAAAAATTTGTAGCGAGTCACTTCGTCGCGAGTGCCTTCGGCGATTTTCTCAGTGCCTGCCGAAAGAATCATGTCGCAAATGCGTGCGTGTGATAGGGAGGCCAGTCGCGGATTTGCGGTTACCAACTCGAAGTATTCACGGAAAGTTCCTTCCCAAACCAGTCGCTCGCGTTCGCGCCGATGCGCTTCGAGCAGCTCGCTGAGACTCAACTTCTTATCTTGCTCTGCCATGCTGCTACTCCTGGCCGTCGTTCGTGTTCTAGGGATAAGGAAACCGACAGCCTGTTGTGGGTTCTTCATTTTTTCCGGCGGCTTCTGGCCGGAATTCAAGAGAAGGAAAAAACGTCAAAAGGGGAATCCAACGGCATCAATCATCGTTCAATTTAGATTTTCCGAGCCTTTCCAATTTTGCCTTCATCATCACAAATCCGGCCCGGGCGGGTGACCTTTTCAATCAGCGATTGCAGTATAACACAGCCTCGCCGGTTGCAATCAGCGTCGCTTGCGTAAAATTAGCGGGGCATCGCTGACGAACTTTGTGGGACGAGCCTCAGTTCGATTCAACCAAAACCACACGCGGTTTCCAAATCGAATTGTCTGCGTCGAATTCGGCGATGCCCAGCAATTGCCTGTTGGCGTCGCAAAGTTTTGCCTGATCTCCATTGTTCCATTCTCCTTTGTGAATGATGGAACGGCCATGTGCAACGGCTTTGCAGTCTTCATCATTTAACCGGATTTCAGGCAAACTGACTGCGTCAATCATTGGGATAACAACTTCGTCAAGCTTATCCATTTCAACCAGTTCGCTGATCTGTTCCAAAGTCATGGCTTTTGATAGTTCGCATTTCCCTGCGCGAGTGCGGCGAAGACCGGTCAAATGCGCTCCAACCCCCAGACTTCTGCCAATGTCTTCGGCCAGTGTTCGGACGTAAGTTCCCGAACTGCATACCAGACGAAAAGTAAATTCCTTAGCTTCGCGGTTTACATCGCGCGTATGCGGTAACAACTCCAACTCCTTAATTTCGACTTCAATCGGTTGGCGTTCAATGACTTCGCCTCGTCTGGCCAGTTCATGCAACCTGACGCCGCCGATCTTCTTGGCTGAATACATTGGCGGAATTTGTCGAATGCGTCCGCGAAATTGATTGAGAACTTCCCGCACTTGCTCAGACGTGATGTGGCTGGCATCGGTGACAGGTAAAAGAGCTTCGCCTGTCAAATCGCCTGTGTCGGTGGCAAATCCCAATCGCATGGTCGCCACATATTCCTTGTCGTCCCCGGTCAGGAATTGAACCAACCGTGTTGCCCGGTTGACGCAAACAACCAGCACACCCGTCGCAAACGGATCCAGCGTGCCGGTGTGACCCACGCGGCGAGTCTTCAAAATTTTTCGCAACTTCGCCACCACATCATGAGAAGTCCAATCTTGAGGCTTATCAATGATCAGGATTCCATCAAATGATTGCGGGCTGCGTATTGCGGATTGCGGATTTGTCATTTATCTAAAAATTCCTGGTTCTGATTGACTCGGATCATTGAGCGTACGCGAACGCCTTCGCGCCAATTGGTGTTGATGCCAACCTGATAGGCTTCGATTTTCGGCGACAAGCATCGCGCAACGATTTCGAAGATTCTGTGAAAGCGCAATCGCGGCGCAACCAGATAAAGCAAAGCAGGTTGATCAGCAAGCTTGATGCCCGGAAACAATTTGCGTTCAGCGAAATCTCCTCGCACTCGCGCCTGTTCGACCTTCAGCCAGTAATCCAACCCTTGCAGCGGCAATTGCGCATCTTCAGAAGCTTTGATTTCGATGACGGCCAGACGGCCATCCACAGTGACCGTCAGCAGATCAATGACCGATCGTTCGTCTCCGCGCCAGGCCGGAATTTGCGAGTAAACAAAACGGTCATCGAATTTGGCGTCCAGAGCGGCGATGTCGCGCCGCAGCAACGATTCCAGCCAGGCTTCTTCGCGCAAACGATAAAGAGGGTTTCGCCGGTCGGAAATATTTGCCGAACGATTTTTCAGGATTTCGCCGACGAGTTGTTCCAGACGATTGAATTTGGTTTCTGTCAGCGTTTCCGACCTAGTTGATTTGCCGTCATCGCGCAATCCCGCAACGCCGAATGTGACCTGAGGATTTTCGCCGCGATTGGCGCGGGCGAATTCCAAACCGTTGATCGAATAACTTTCCCGTCCGGCGATTTCTCGCACTTCTATTTGATCGGGAGCCAGTTTCAAAATGCGTTCGCGCCAATGGTTGTCCGGCGGATGGTTTTCAGGCCATACGATTTCACGAGGATGCATGTTGAGAAGTTCGTCCTGAGTCGCCAACTGCACAGTCGTTAGCTCCTTGCGACGTTCGTCAACTTCGTAGCATTCGATGCGGGCTTCAAGGTGCGAAACGTCGAGCAAGACCAGCCGCTCGACGACAGTTTGATGACGATCTTTCGGCAAACAGAACAACAACCGACTCGCCCGAAGTTTCGTTTCGCGCTCTCGGTTGAAATTGGCCAACCAGACAAGACCGGCGGCGGCGATGCCGTCAATCTCCGCTTGCGATTCAGCGTCGTTTGCGCCGATTGCCAGAATTGTTTCCCTGCCCAGTTTCAGCGTCAGTCGAGCGAATCGTCCGGGCGCTCGGCGTGAACGATCCGCGCCGGTCGTCAATCTTTGCAATCTGGCCTGACCAAAACGGGCGGTCAGCAAATGAGCCAGCAATTCGGAATAACGACGGCGACGTTCGCCGATTGCCAAACCGTCAAACTCCTGTTTTTCACGCCAGCGGATTTCGTCGCGAAGCGTGAGAGTCGTCAACTCGGTGGCCAGTCCGCGCATCGCTTGAAGCCGAATTTCCGCTTCATCAATTTCGTAGGCTGTGACGCGCCAGCTTTGCGAACGGTCGTTATCCCACCAGGCAAAAATCAACTTGCCCCATTCGACGCTCAACTCGAAGTTATCAGCCGTCAAGGTAGCCAACGCAGATTGACCTGCAAACAATTGCCAGACTTCGTTATCAAGCATCGTGCTTTGGATCACATATCTGGCTTCGGTGGCGTCATCGTTTGTGGTAATCGGAATCACTTTTGTCTCGCTCAAGACTTGCGCTGGTTTGCGCGGCGTCAGATGGCTTCTTGTGACTAATTCGTTCGCTATGCTACCATCGGCCCGTAGCTAAATCGTAGACATTCTACCGTCCTCGATCTGATCAATCTATTCTCTCAACGCACGCATCTTAAATGAAAGACTTTCAATTGCTGAAAGCGGGAGCGTGCTGTTTTTGTAATTCGCCGAGGTTGCGATACTCCGGAATCAGAGCAGGCAATTTTGAGGAATTGGAAATACAGACAGGATTCACAAGATTGATCAGGATTGATGTCAATTCCTTTCAATCGTGATTTTCATCCTGTTTGATCTTGTGAATCCTGTCCGAAAATCTGCCAGCTTGATTTTAGAACCGCAAGCTCATCAACCGTTCACGTGGAGCGTTATGGTTTGTCACAACTGTGGACGAGAAATCAAAATCGTCGGCAAGGTTCAGCGTAACGACGAATGCCCGCATTGCGACGCCGATATGCATTGCTGCAAAAATTGCCGTTTCTTCGATCCGGGCAGAAACAATCAATGCAGCGAACCGCAGGCCGATTATGTGAAGGACAAGCTGAAGGCAAACTTCTGCGAGTTCTTCGAGCCGAACAATCGCGTTCCGCTCACTTCGCGCGGAGGCGCACAGAAAGTCCAGCGCAATGATGTGCGCAAGGCTTTTGACAATCTCTTCAAAAAGGACTGACTCGTCGAAATCCGAATGCCTGCATAATGTTCCACTCTTGTTCTCATAGTTTTTTGTAGTTTTTTATGGAGCAACGTTTTTTGTTTCCGGTTCCGGCTTCAGATCAAAAGCAGGACTCTTTGACGGAGCCAGTGCCGATGTCGCTGGTTCCTTCAGAGCAGTATCGTCAAACTGTTGTTTACCGTTTGCCGCAGGCCACGCCTGTGATTAACCTTGCGCCGAGCAATGACCTTACTGCCGGACGAATACTGTTTCATCTGGTACTGTTGGGACTGACGGTTATCACGACCACTCTGGTCGGCGTGCTTTGGCTTGGATCATTCAACGCAGGTTTGATCTATTCCTTTTCGGTTTTGGCAATTCTGGCTTCTCACGAGATGGGGCATTACATCGCCTGTCGTTGGTACGGTGTTGAAGCGACGTTACCTTATTTCCTGCCTGTGCCGATTCCGCCGGTTGGAACATTCGGGGCGTTCATCAGAATAAAGTCGCCGATTCCCTCTCGCCGGGCGTTGTTCGACATTGGAATAGCGGGGCCGTTGGCCGGTTTCGTTTTTGCAATTCCGGCCACTTATATTGCTCATCTTTTCGCTCAACCGGCTCTGCCGATCGGCCCGAATGACGAAGTTATCTATTTGCAAGACCCGTTGCTGTTCAAATTCTTTCAGCAAATCCTGAATCTGCCTTCAAACCTGGAGTTGAACCCGGTGATGTGGGCGGCGTGGATCGGATTGCTTATGACTGCGTTGAATCTGTTGCCGGTCGGCCAGCTTGACGGCGGACACGTGACCTACGCTCTTTTCGGTCGGCGCGGACATCGCCTGGTCGCGGTGTTTTGTTACCTGAGCGTCATCGCTCTGGCGCTTTATTCGATTCGTGGCGGAGTGTGGAATTGGGTTGTGTACGCCTTGATTCTGACGCTGATGCTGAGAGTCGGCCATCCGCCGGTTATGGACGAAGAGGAATCACTGGGTTTGCCGCGCAAGATTGTGGCGGTCATCGGCCTGATAGTTTTTATTCTTTGCTTCATGCCGTTCCCGATTTCTTTATGAGTGCTGAAACAAGTTAGAAGCATTGCCCCCGAATTGTAAGGAGGAATCCCATGACGCTCCACGCTTCCGATGTAATGATCAAAGACGTAATCACCGTCAGCGAAAAAACCCCGCTCAAGGAAGTGACAAAGATGTTCAGCGAAAGGCGCATCACCGGCGCGCCGGTCGTCAACGAAGCCGGTGAATTGGTGGGAGTGCTTTCAGAAACGGACATCATTCGCAAAACCACCAGCATCGGCGCCTGGTCGCCGAACACAGCCGGACAAATCATGACCAAACCGGCGGTCACTGTTGCGCCCAACGAAACTCTGCAACGCGTTTGCGAATTGATGAGCAATCGTCGCATTCATCGCGTCGTCGTCGCCGAAGGCAAACACATCAACGGCATCATCACGACCATGGATATTTTGCGAGCCATCGCCAACCACGGTAAACAGGTTGGCCATGATCCGTTCGAGAGCTAAAGAATCTCTTCAGCCTTAGCCACTGAAAATGCAAAGACCGTTGCTGGATAAAATCATCTACTTCGCGCTGCTCGTGCTGCTCGCGCTTGCGCCATTGCCTTATGGTTCGGTTGAAACCTGGTCAATCGCTGTTTGGGAATTGAGCGTTTTCGCGATTGTGTTTTTGTGGGTCATTCTGATTGTCGTCGAAGGCAAACTAACCGTCAGTTTCAATCCGCTGGTCTGGCCTATGCTGGCATTGCTGGCAATGGCCGTCGTGCAAATCCTGCCGATTGCATCGGTCGCTTCCGGCGAACGCCAGACCATCAGTTATTCGCCTTTCCTCACTTCTCAATTCGCTTTCAAACTCTTCGCTTCGATCTGTTTCTTCCTGCTTTTCGCCACCTTCGTCAACAACGACCAGCGGCGATTGTTGGCCGTCAAGGTAATCATCGCCGTTTGCGTCCTGATCGCGCTGGTCGGCATCGGTCAGACTTACATCGGCAAAATGTTGTGGCAGCGCGGAACATTCGGTCCCTTCGTCAACCGCAACCATTTCGCGGGTTTTCTGGAAATGGGAGTCGGTCTGGTTGGCGGTTTGATGATTGGTCGAGTCATCAAACGCGAATGGCTGGCCGTTTACGGAAGCTGTGCGTTGGCGATGTGCGCTGGCATCGTGCTGTCGGCTTCGCGCGGCGGAGTGTTGGCGCTGGCCGCTGAAATCATTTTTCTGGCTTTGATCGCCATCCCGACTTTTTTTGCCAGCAACCGCTCAGAAGGACGAAATCGCGCTGGAATCCTGATTCGTTCGGCGGCGGCCTTGTTGATTGGTGTAGCGGCTATTGTTGGCGCAACTTTGCTGGTGGGTTCCGAAGGCCTGGTGGCGAACTTTTCGCAGATTCAGGCGGAAACTCAGGGCGAGCTTCCGGCGGGCGAACGATTCAGCCGCCGCGACATCTGGCGCGCGACCACCGAACTGATCAAGGATCATCCGATTACCGGCGTCGGCTTGGGAGCTTATCAACTGGCTTACACGCGTTATGACCAAAGCTCAGGCGTACAGCGCGTCGAACAAACACACAACGATTACCTGCAAATCGTCGCCGACGCCGGATTGATCGGCGGAATCATCGCGCTAATCTTCTTGATCCTTCTCTTCGCTCGTGGCTTTTCTACGGCACAGACTCGCAATCGGCAGAAACGAGCCATCGTGCTTGGCGCGTTGACGGGCTGTTTTGCCATCGCCATCCACAGCTTCGTCGAATTCAATTTGCAGGTCACTTCAAACGCTCAACTCTTCCTGGCCTTGGCTGCATTGGCGACGCCCGAACGCAGAAAACATCACGATCAGGAAGAAGTCGAATAATCTTCAAACTTCTCCGCGCGCTTCCCACCCATCAGCCGAAGCCTGA
>CAYRQB010000126.1:0-15926 GCA_964426025.1 uncultured Heliomicrobium sp. | reverse complement strand
TCCGTTTCATAATCTGACCTCACATTGAAGATCGGGGCAAGCGGGGAGCTTGCGCAGGTTCTCGGTGGTTCACAGTAGGGAGCGCAGGTGTGCCATCCGAGGCATTAGCCAGTTCCGGACTGCAAAACTGACCAGTGATGAATAAAAAAAGTCGTTCGCTTCGCGATAATTATTGAAGCGAAGGGGATGGTAAGCGGCGCGGAAGATAATCCAGTTTGGGCTGAGTCGCAATAGATTTTTCGCAGAAGATTGAAGCTTTTCAAAAACAAAATTCTGATTGCCCGGAAATAAATTTTTACCTTTGTCCGCATCCACAAAATTATCCCTTTCCGGGTAGGAAATGACTTATTGCGGATTCCGTTTCAGTTTCGGATCAATTTGTTCGGCTTTTTTTCTGGCTTCCTGCGAAGCGGCTGGCTGACCTTTCTTTTTTAATGCGATGCTCAGTTGCAGATAAGCCTGCGCCTGGTTCGGATCGAGCTTGATTGCGGCCTCGAAACGTTCAATGGCCTCGTCCAGTTTGCCTTCGTTCAATCGTTGCATTCCCAGGTTGAGCGCGGCAAAAGCCGCTTCCTGATCCTGTTTCAATCTTATCAACCGCGCTGCCTCCTGCAATTCGGCGCGCGCGGCATCGGTTTCGCCTTTCTGTCTGAGAGCCGCGCCCAGCGAGTTGTGCGGTTCAGGCGAATTCGGCGCAAGTTTTATCGCCTGGCGCAATTCGGCTATCGCATCGTCCGCGCGGCCTTTTTTCAACAGGACGTTGCCCAGAACGTGATGGAATTCCGCGTCGTCATTTCGCAGCTTGATCGCCGTGTTCAATTCGGTTTCGGCTTCGTCCAGCTTCGATTGTTGATAGAAGATTTCGCCCAGCACGAAATGAGCATCGGCAAAATCCGGCTGGAGCGAGATGGCTTTTCGCAGCGATTCGATTGCCGCATCAGTTTCGTCTTTTCGTTTGTAAGCCAACGCCAGATTGAATTGCGGTTCGACGGCGTCGGGCGCGACTTCGATCAGATTTTGAAATTCGGTGATTGCGGCGTTCACGTCGCCCTGTTGCATCAAAGCCAGACCCAGGTTCAATCGCGCCGATACGTTCTGGTCATCAAGTTTTATCGCCTGACGGAATTGTTCAATCGCTCCGGCGTAATTTTTGAATCGCAATAAAGTCAGCCCAAGATTCGTGCGGGCTTCGATCAGATCGGGTTTGGTTTTGACTGCCTGTTGAAGAATCGAAATTGATTCTTCAAGTTGATTGTCTTCGCGCAGGGCCGCGCCCAGTGAGGTGGTAAATTCCGGAGATTGAGGATTCAGTTTGACGGCTTTTCGCAGAACGGTCACGGCTTCGGCGATGTCTTCTACTCCGCCCTTGTTTAACAGAGCCGCGCCGAGCGAATGATGAGCTTCGGCCTTGTTCGGCTGAAGCCGGATCACTTCGCGAAAAGCGGCGACCGCTCCGTCGTGATTGCCCATCAGCATTCGGCCAATCCCCAGGTAAAAATGCGCTTCGGCCAGATCGGGTTTGAGCTTGACCGCCGCTTCGAACTCTTTCAACGATCCTTCTATGTCGCCCAATTGACCGAGGACGAATCCCAGATTGGCATGAAGCTCAGGCGTGTTTGGTCTGAGCTGCAGGGCATAACGAAATTCGCCAATTGCGGCATCCAGCATTTGCGCGCGGTGCAGCAATGAGCCGAGCGAGACGTGCAAATCGGCGTCATTCGGATTTAGCGCGGTCGCCTGATGAAAAGCTTCGATAGCGCTTTGCACATCGCCTTTTTCTTCCAACGCCGTTGCCAGATTCGTCCAGGCTTCGGCGAAATCGGGTTTGAGCCTGACCGCTTCGCGAAACTCCGTAATCGCCGGATTGATCTGGCCGCTTTGAGCCAGCGCCAGACCGAATGCGTTACGCAATTGCGGATCGCGCGGATTGGCTTTTACTGCCGCGCGAAGTTTCGGAATTGACGGCGCAGTCGCCGTTTTGCGTTGAGCCGGTTTCGCGCCAGGCTTTCTGGTTGTTTGCGCTTCGGTCGAATTGAAGAGCAGGCAAAATATAGCAAGGCCGATTGCTTGCATGAAAAATCGCATCGCTTTGTCCTCTTGGAATTCAGTGATTTTCGATGAGTAGTTGTAACTCAAAACCGGCCAATCGCGCTACCTCGCGCGTCGGTTCTGTGCTATTCCTTTTGACGATGAAACCCCAGATAAAACTAAAATTACTCGGTTGTTTGTTATTGGCTGTCTGTGCTGAATCTTTGTCATTGACGAATGCATCAGCCGTTAACCATTCGCCATTATCAGACAACCGTCAGGCCGGCATGACTTCCACCTGTCTGCCGGTAAAAGTCGCCAACCCCGAAGGCAATTACATAGCGCCAGGCGTGATGGGCGGCATCGTTTACCGCAAAGTGGACGGCGCAGAACTTTCGCTTGACGCATATGTGCAAAAGCGCGGCGACAAGCGTCCGGCGGTCATCGTCATTCACGGAGGCAATTGGGATACGGGCAGTCGAGTGGCTTTCGTCGGACAGTTTCTGGAATTGCTCACCCGCGCCGGTTACAACTGGTTTTCGATTGATTACCGGTTGAATGGTTTGGCGAATTACAAGGACGCGGTTGACGATCTTCGCGCCGCCGTCGAATTCATTCGCTGCCACGCCCGCGAATTTCGGATTGATCTCGACAACATGGCTCTGTTTGGCGAAGACGCCGGAGCGCATCTGGCATTGATGCTGGCCGCCGAAAAACCTGCGGGCGTCAAATCCGTCGTCAGCATCGGCGGATTTTACGATCTGCGCGAAATCGCAAATCTGAAATCGAATTTTGCTGAAAGTCTGCTGGCCGAAGCTTCGCCGATAAGCAAAGAGTTGAAAGCCGTGCCGCCGACGCTGGTCGTTCACGGAGGCAATGATCGCGAATCGCCGACGGTGCAAGCAGGGAAGTTTTGCGAAGCTTTACGCGACGCCGGGGGCATTTGCGAATACGTCGTGGTTGACGGCGCAATTCATCGCGCCGAAAACTGGTGGCCGTCTCAATGGGGATACAAAGGCTTGGTGACGGCCTGGCTGGCAAAACAATTGAAGCTTGGCGCAGCCGATCATCAGCCGTATGCGACCAACTTGCAAAAGAATGTTGTTTACGACGCTCGTCACAATCTGAAGCTGGACGCTTACATCCCGCCGGGCAAAGGGCCGCATCCTGCCGTCATCATCGTTCACGGCGGAGGCTGGGAAGCGGGAGACAAAGTCACTTACATCACGCCGCTGTTCGAGCCGCTGGCCAAAGCGGGCTTCGCCTGGTTTTCGATTGATTACCGTCTGACGCCACAAGTTCGCCACTCGGAGCAACTCGTAGATTTGCGGACGGCAATTGCATTCGTTCGCGACAATGGCCGCCGCTTCAAAGTTGATACAAATCGCGTGGCCATACTTGGCGAATCGGCCAGCGGTCAAATGGTTGCGCAACTGGCAACAGAACATATTTCCGGAGTGGCTGCGGTGGTATCGTTTTACGGCGTTTATAACTTCACTGATTTTGCTGCCGATCTTTCGCCGCGCTCGATTCCTGCCCGGCTGTTTGGAATTAAGAAGTTGGACGATGAGGCGAGGATAGCGATGCGACGTTATTCGCCTTTTTACAATGTTCGATCAGGCATGCCTCCGATACTTCTCATCCATGGAACTAATGAGCGCTTGTATGCTCAAGGTATGGCGATGAAGAAGAGGCTGGCCGAAAGCTACACGTCTTATGATTTTTATGAGGTATGGAATGCTCCGCACGGCGTCGAAAACTGGGAAGGCCACGCCGAATGGATGAGCTACAAAACGAAACTGGTTGAATGGTTGAAGGCGAAATTGAAATGAAGAAGTTTCTTTTACCGCAGAGGCGCGGAGAAACGCAGAGCTTTCGCAGAGAAAAAGCTCTGCGAAAGCTCTGCGTCACTCTGCGCCTTTGCGGTGGATTGACTCTTATTTTCCTTGCACTTTCCGCTCAATCGCAGACTTTGCCTGAATTGCCAAAAGTTTTATTCGACAACTTCGGCCCTGGCATTCGCGATCAGGTCAGGAAAGCGGACGAAGAGGCTCGCAAAAATCCGAACGACGCCGGAGCAGTAGCTCAACTGGCGATGGTCTTGCAGACTTACGAAGATCACGAACTGGCGGCGGTGGTTTATCGTCGAGCGCTGAAGCTTCAACCGGACGAGTTTCGATGGCGTTATCTGCTGGCGACTTGTCTTTCGGCGATTGGCAAACACAGCGAGGCGGCGGCGACCTTTCGTCAGGCGTTGCAGCAGAAACCGAATTATCTGCCAGCACAATTGAAGCTGGCGGATTCGCTGTTGGCGATGAATGAACTTGAAGAAAGTCGCAAGCTTTACGAAGCGATCATTGCCAAAGAGCCGAAAACGACTCAGGCGCATTACGGGCTTGGCCGCGTCAAGGCAAAGCTCGGCGATGCGGCAGGCGCAATTGATAGTTTGCGCAAAGCCTGCGATTTGTCGCCGAGTTGGGGAGCGGCTCATTACGCGCTGGCTTTGGCTTATCGAGCGGCGGGCGAATCGCCGAAGGCCGCTGAGCATTTGCAACTATACCGGCAGAATATGCTGGTTCGTCCGGTTCTATCCGATCCGTTAATGAGCGCCGTGGCGGAATTGAATTCCGGCGCTTCCGACAAACTTCGCAAAGGCGTTGAACTGGAAGCCGAAGGCAGGCTGGAAGAGTCCATTGCCGAACACGAGCGAGCCGTTGCCATCAATCCGCAACTGATTCAGCCTCATCTCAATCTGATTCAGCTATATGGTCGAACACGCCAGCCTGCAAAAGCCGAAGAGCATTACCTGGCTGCCATCGCGCTTAATCCGAATCTGGCCGAAGCTCATTACAATTTCGGCGTGATGTTGCTGGATCAAAAACGTTTTGCCGAAGCCGCGAAGGCTTTTCAATCGGCAATCGAATCAAACCCTCAATTCGCCGAAGCGCATTTGAACCTTGGCGCTTTGCTTGAACAGCAGCAGGAATTCGACGAGGCGTTGTTGCATTACAGGCAAGCTGTGGAGAGCCAGCCGAACAACCGTCAGGCTCATTTTCAACTGGGGCGAATGCTGATTTTCAAAGGGCAATTGCCTGAAGCAATCGAACAGCTTCGACTGACTCTGACGCCTGAAGACGAACAGACGCCGCGCTTCACCTTCGCTCTGGCAGCGGCTTACGCGCGAGCAGGCGACAAGCCGAACGCTTTGAAATTCGCCCGCATCGCCCGCGACAAGGCTGCGGCGATGAAACAGACGGAATTGCTGGCGATGATCGAAAGAGATTTGAAAGTTTTGGAGCAGGACAAATGATGATTCAGAAAATCAAAAGGCAAAAGGCAAAAGTCAAAAGTCAAAAAGGCGGCGAGTTGCTCTGGGGAGCATTGCCGAGGCGTGTATGGATGAAAACCGCATTTGCGGCTCTGCCATCCGATGTACGGAAGCTCTCCGACCTTCCGGCGAGGTTTGTATGGATGAAAACCGCATTTGCGGCTTTGCCGCCTGATGTGCGGAAGGTCTCAGACCTTCCGGCATTGATGCTTTCAATTTCTCAAGGGGCTATGCCCCGACCATTTGGGCGTAGCCCCGAATTTTTTCCTCGTTTTACGATATGGCACAGCCATACCGCACATCGGGCGGCAGAGCCGCGAAAACTTACCTGCAAATTTTTCGTTAAAGTTCTTGTTTTATTTTTGCCTTTTGCCTTTTGCCTTTTGCCTTTTGCCTTTCCATCGGCTCAGCAGCCGCTGTTTCGCGAAGTCGCATTGGAGACAGGTCTGAATTTCCATCACTTCACGGGCGCGACCGGGCAATTTTATCTGCCGGAAATCATGGGATCGGGCGGAGCGCTGTTCGATTATGACAACGACGGCGATCTGGACATTTTTTTGCTGCAAGGCAAAAAGCTGGAAGAAAAGGAAGACGCGAAATCGCTTTATCCTCCGCCCAAAGATTGGAAGCCCGGCAATCGTCTGTTTCGCAACGAACTGATTCCTTCCGGCAAGTTGAAGTTTACGGATGTCACAGACAAAGCCGGAGTCGGCCAGATCACTTATGGCATGGGCGCGGCGACTGGCGATTACGACAACGATGGAGACATTGATCTTTACATCACCAACTTCGGATCGAATATGCTTTATCGAAACAATGGCGACGGAACTTTCACCGATGTCACGGCTCAGGCGGGAGTTGACGATCCGCGATGGAGCAGCAGCGCGGCCTTTGTGGATTTCGATCACGACGGCGATCTGGATTTGTTCGTCTGCAATTACACTGATTTCACGGTCAAAGGAAACAAACCATGTTTGTCGCCCACGGGCGAAAGAGATTACTGCTCGCCTGCGGCTTACAGACCGGCGCCGGACAAACTTTTACGCAATGACGGCAACGGCAAATTTTCCGATGTCACGCAAAGCTCAGGGATCGGCGCTGCTTTTGGGCCGGGGCTGGGTGTGACTTGCGCTGATTTCAACGGCGATGGGTTGACGGATATTTACGTGGCGAACGACGGCGAAGCGAATCTGTTATGGCTGAACAAAGGCGGCGGCAAATTTGAAGAAGGCGGATTGATGGCCGGAGCTGCGTTTTCAGCCGACGGATTGCCGCGCGCCGGAATGGGCGTCACAGCAGGCGATATTGACAACGATGGAGACGAAGACGTTCTGGTCACAAATCTGATCAGGCAGGGAAGCACGCTTTATCGCAATCTTTCGGCTCAGGGGAATAAGGGATTGTTCGATGATGCGACGGTTGATTTCAACCTGTCGCAACCGAGCTTTTCCTCGACCGGTTTTGGCGCAGCATGGTTCGATTATGACAACGACGGTTGGCTGGATTTATTTGCCGCAAATGGCTCTGTAACTATGCTGCCTTCCTTGCGCGGGCAAACGTATCCTTTTCATCAACGCAATCAGCTCTTCCACAACGAAATGAGCCAGAAGCGCGGAGGCGCAAACACAGGTAGCGGACGGGCGTTTCGTGAAGTCACATCCGAAGCCGGACCCGCGATGCAGCTTTCAGAAGTCAGCCGCTCGGCTGTTTTTGGCGACATTGATAACGATGGCGATCAGGACGTGCTGGTGACGAACAACAATGGACTGGCTCGGCTGTTGTTGAATCAAAGCGCCGCCAAAAATCACTGGTTGCAGGTAAAACTAATTGGCGTGAAAGACAACCGCGACGGCTTAGGCGCTCGCGTCGCCGTCATTCGTAAAAACGCCAAGCCGCTGTGGAGACGAGTTCATTCCGATGGCAGTTATCTGGCTGCCAGCGATCCGCGCGTCAGTTTCGGTTTGGGCAAAGACGCGGCCATCGAAGGCATTGGAATCATTTGGCCAAACGGCAATCGCGAAATGTGGACATCGGCGAAGCTGGATGCGCTGAATGTTTTGAAACAGGGAACCGGCAAGAGTTGGGCGCAGAAATAGTTTTGAACGATTTAGGGGCAATAAAAAACGGGCAATGAGGAATCTCCTCGTTGCCCGTTTTTTGTCAGACCGTTATTGATTTAGTTTCGATTAGAACTCGAGACGGAAACCAAAACGGAATTGGCGTTGCGTTTGAGCCGCGCTCAACACCTGCCCGAAACCATTGAGACGCAAGTTGCCATTGGCGTCGCGCAAGATATTGCCTTGAGCGTCACGTGACGGCGAAGATGCGTTGGTGCCAGGGTTGTTGAAAAGCGGTGTATTCGTGAAGTTGAAAGCATCAACACGGAAATCCGTCTTGATTCTTTCGGTGATCTGGAACGAGCGGACGAGCGACAGGTCGAAATTGACGAAGCCTGGGCCACGCAAAACGCTGCGTCCGGATGTGCCGAAGCGGAACGGACGGTTTGAGGAAGAAGACGCCAGCCATTCCGGCGAAAATTCGACCGGGCGGAAGGCGTTCGGATCAAACCAGCTTGTGTTTGGTCCGGTGTTCTTCGGGTAGCTGATGCTGCCGATCAGGTCGGGAGTCTGGCTGTTGCCGGGAGCATTCAGCGAACCTGCCGCCGCCGTCACTGTCAAAGGACGACCGGAAACCAAGCTGCCAATGCCGGACAGGCTCCATCCGCCCAGGACTTTGCCCGCCGCGCTGTCGCTCAGCCATTTTTTGCCCTTGCCGAACGGCAGTTCATAGGCCGTTCCGAGTTGGAAATTGTGCGGAATGTCGAATCCCGCCAGACCGCGGTTTCGGCCAATCTGCGATTGAGCGTTGAACAATGGGAATCCAGCCCAGCCCGAATCGTCGAAGAAGTTGATCGCTTTCGACCAGGTGTAGGATCCCTTAATGAACAGGCCGTTGGAATAGCGACGGTTAACCGCCACCTGCAAAGCGTGATAGCTGGTGCTGGCCAAACCGCCCCACATCAGTGTGCTACCGGTGCGACCATATTTCTGTTGCAGGAAGCGGGTGCTGTTCGGAGTTTGTGCGGCGTTGAGTTCAACGTCGCCGAATTGATTGCGTGTGCCCGTGCCGACGTAACCAACCTCGATCTTGATGTCCTTGATCAGCTTGCGCTCGACCATCAGGTTCCAGGATTGGATGTAACCGCGTTTGAGCGTGCCTTCATACGGGCTGCGCATCTGGACAGTTCCGGGCAGGGACACAACGCCGCTGCTCAGGTCCGGTCCGGTGAAATTCGGGATACCGACAGTCAGGCCCGGAGTCTTGTTGGAGGAAGTGAAGCCCCAGGGAGTGAAGACTTCGCTGGCGGCAGAATCCAGAGCCGTGGCGACAAATTGCTGGGCAATCGTCAACGGATAGAAACCGCGCAACGGACGGCCAAACGGCATCGGATCATAAGTGATGCCATATCCGCCGCGTACAACCATGTCGTCTCCGACGCGATAGGCAAAGCCGAGGCGAGGAGCGAAAAGTTTCTTGCTGTAACCGACACCCAGATCGCTCGGGTTGCTGCCCTTGCCGCCGATCAGCACACGCATGATGCCGTTCGGTTGTCCGGCGGCATTCAACACGACCGGGCTGTTCAAATCCAGGCGCTCAATACCGCGGTCGGCGCGGGACATCATCGGGAACAATTCATAGCGCAATCCCAGTGTCAAAGTCAGGTTGCGCGTTGCCTGCCAGCGGTCGCGGAAGAAGAAACCAATCTGCCATTCACGAGTGGTCATCACTTCGTATTGCAGACTCTTTTGAACCAGGTTCGGCACTCCAAGCAGGAAGGCCGCCATCGAATTGTATTGGTTGGCGCCCGCGCCACCATTTAGAGCGGTTGTGTTGCCGCTGAAGCTGAAACCGCCGCGCGGACCAACGCCGATTTCCGGTTGCCAGTGATCCAGGTGATGTTTGACGACGTCCGCGCCAAACCTCAGATCATGGTTGCCGTAAAGTTTGGTGGCGTTTTGCGTGAAGGTGTAGCTGCGCTCTTCACGGAAAACAGGACTCCATCCATTCTGGTTGCCCAGACCGGAGTAAGTTGAGAAGAAAAACTGCGGCGTTCCGCTCTGACGAATGTCCGGGCCGTTGGTGCCTGGAATACCCAACACATCCAAACCGACGTTCGTGCCGTAATCCGGCGGAATGGTGTTGTGGCTCCGATGTGTGACAGAAAAATTACCGTCAACGATGAAGCCGTTGCCAAGCGTCCAGGTGTGGCCGATCGTGCCGACGTAGGATTTGGTTGAGCCGGTGCCGCTGCCGCCAGCGCCAAGTGTGCCGCCGCCAGCCGCGCCGAGCGCGAAATTGCCGACCACACTGGCATTCATGTGGCTGAACTTCGTCCAAATCTGGTGGTTTTCGTTGCGGTTTAAATTGACCTTGATGTCGTAATTGTTTCGGTCAAAGGTTCCCGGCTGCGAAGCATACAAATTGTTGACGGCCAGGAAATTACCGCTTGCATCGCGCAGGTTCGGTTGCGGAACCAGAGCCAGCATTTTGGCTGCCGCCGGATGAATGCGGTTGGTGGGGATGATGCCGCCTGTAAAAGCGGTTCTTCCCGTTCCATTCAGATTGCCTGTCAGAGGATCATAGATGGTTGTGTTCGTTGCGGAAAAATTGCCGCTTCGCAATTCAGGCGTCGGAACGGTGAAGAAGCCGTCGCCGATGGTGCGTTCGTACATCCCTTCCCAGCTTCCAAAAAAGAAAAGCTTGTCTTTTTTGATTGGGCCGCCGAAGGTCGCTCCGGGAATGGTGCGCAGGTTCTTCGGTTTGTTCGGATTCGGAGCGCCACCCACTGTCGTCGGGTAAAAAGCATTTTTCGCCCGGAAGAAATGATTGTCGTGATAGGCGAATGCCGAACCATGAAATTCATTCGAACCTGATCTGGTGATGACCTGAACGGCTGCTCCGCCGGCCAAACCCTGTTCGGCGTCGAAATTGTTGGTCGAGATGTTCACTTCCTGCACGGATTCCGAAGGCGGCACATAGGCTGAATGGTGCGGCAGCCAGATGTTGACCGACTGTGCGCCGTCCAGTCGTGTGTTGTTGTTATTGCGCGCCGTGCCGTTGACATTGGTCGTCAATGCGCGTTCCGGTGTGTCGGTACTGGCATTTTGAAATGCCGCAGGCGTTGTTCCAGGAACCAGGTTCAACAGCGATTGATAGTTACGATAATTGTTGATCGGCAAGGATTGAATTTCCTTGCTGTTAATTTCGGCTTTGACAGTTGACGATTCGGTTTGCAGAACTGTCGCATCGGCGGTTACCGACACCACGTCGCTGACATTGCCGATTTTCATCGTCACGTCTGATCGCAAAGTGTTATTAGCCGTGATTGTTTGGTCAGTTCTGGTAAAGGTTGAAAAACCTTGCTTGGTGACTTTCAAATCGTAAATGCCGGGAAGCACGTTGACGATTGAATACTCACCATTGGAACTGGTGACGGCTTCGCGGACCTGGCCGGTGCCTTTGTTGGTGATTGTCACAGTTGCTCCGGATATGGCCGCGCCATTCTGGTCTAATACATTTCCAACCAGAGAGCCGTAAAGCACCTGTGCGGAAATAGAACTGGATGTCAACCCTACTGCCAGTAGCAGCGCGAGCAACAACCCTGCCGATTTCGCCAGATATCTGGGCTTGCAAGGAACAAATCGCATGTTGGTCTCCTTCGTCATTAAGTAGTTTCAGCCGACTCGTTCAGATTTGAAAGAGTCGGTAATACATTCGAGAGGTTGGTGTTGTTCAAGTAGATTTAAGACGCTTCGGGATAAAACGCCTTTTGGATAAATACTCAAAACCGATATTCGGTTATCAATCTTGCGACCCTTTATCAGTCAACGTTTATCGTCTGAGCAAGATCGTGAGTTCAATCAGACCGATACTCGCATCTGAACTTAAAACTGAATGAACTTTTGCATTCTTTCAACCGAATATCTTTCTGACTTGGATGTCAGCGGACGGTTGGCCCGTCTTATGAACTCGCGGGCTTAGTGATACGCAGTAATTCGCTTTTTTTTGATTCTGAAAACTAGCCTTGTGATTCAGAGTGTAGCCTTTGAACCCAAGTCAGTCAACAGTTTGGAGTGTTGGGCTGCGTCAGGTTTGTTTCATCATAAGGTCTCAAGCCATGGTGCGGAGTAGCACAAGTGTCATTGTGGTAGTGTCCTAAAGTTGTGTTGCTGGCAATCTGAAAATTTTCTCCCACAAAGCCACACGAAGAGAACACGAAGTTTATCGCCTCTTCGTGTCTGCTTCGTGTGACTTCGTGGGCGGAAGTCCCTGTTTTCAGATAGCAACACAAAAACAGGACACCACTGTCATTGTCGGCAAGTTGCGTCCGACTGATTCAGATGGTATTTCTTTCTTCTCTCGATTAACACAAATAATCCTGTTGCGGAGAAACCAGAGAATGACGAATTATCAGGAGATCACCTCGACTTCTGTTTTGGCGGAGGTCATTAAACTTAGCGCCGATCAACCGGTTTTGTTCTTCAAACACAGCAATAGCTGCGGCATCAGCCAGCGAGCTTTCGGCGAATTCCAACGCTATCTGCAATTGCCCGAAAGCCAGTCAGTTTGCAACTTCCTGGTTGTCGTTCAAACCGCGCGCGAAGCCAGCAACGAACTCGCGCGATTGCTCTCAGTACAGCACGAATCGCCTCAGGCAATTCTGGTTAGTGGCGGACGCGCTGTTTGGAGCGAATCCCATTTGGCTTTGAAAAGTGAATTGTTGAAATCAGCCGTGTGCCACGAAAATTTCTGATGATTCGGGCAAAACAGTCGCGAGGGGTTATCCGCGACAGTGTCAACTGACAAACTGTTCGAGTTCCTTCGGGTCTAACAAACCGGTCGGTCGCGTGCGGTGCGAGGAATAAACCTGTTGAATCAATTTGGCGACCAAACCCGTCCAACCCGTCTGATGGCTTGCGCCCAAGCCCGCGCCGTTGTCGCCGTGGAAGTATTCGTAAAACAAAATGTAATCGCGCCAATGCGGATCGCTCTGGAACTTTTCAGTCCCGCCGTAAACCGGCCTCCGTCCGTTTTCATCGCGCAAACAGATTTTGGTCAACCTGCGCGAAAGCTCAATGCCGACATCCCACAGATTCATCATGTTTCCCGAACCGGTCGGGCATTCGACCAGAAAATCGTCGCCCAGAAAGTGATGGAATTTTTGCAGCGATTCGATGATCAGAAAATTGACCGGAAACCAGATTGGCCCTCGCCAGTTGGAATTTCCGCCGAACAAACTGGTTTGAGATTCGGCGGGTTCGTAATCAACACGATGTTCAACGCCGTCAATGTTCATCCTGTATGGATTGTCGTGATGAAATCTGGAAAGCGAGCGAATGCCGTAGGGCGAGAGGAATTCGTTTTCATCCAGCATGTACTTCAGCACAGAAGTCAGGCGGCGGCGATTGACCAGCGAAAAGAACCTGCGCAGATTGGTCGGAGTCGTCAGTGTTTCGATGTACTCGCCCAGTTCCGGCAGGTTGTCAATGAACCATTGCATGCGCCGTTTGAAGCCCGGCAAATTATCCACCACTTCAGATTCCAGAGTTTCAACCGCAAACAGCGGTATCAATCCGACCATCGAACGGACTCGCATCGGGAAACTGTGACCGGACGAAAGATGCAGCACGTCGTAATAAAAACCGTCGCGCCGATCCCAAAGCTCTATGCCTTTGCCCGCGATGTCGTTCATTGCTCGCGAAATGTAAACGAAATGCTCCAGAAATTTTGACGCGACGTCTTCGTAGGCTGGATTTTCCTTCGCCAGTTCCAACGCGATGACCATCAGGTTCAGGCAGTACATTCCCATCCAGCTTGTCGCGTCGGATTGTTCCAGCGTGCCGCCGGTCGGCAATTGAGCGCTGCGGTCGAAAACGCCTATGTTGTCCAGACCAAGAAAGCCGCCTTCGAAAACGTTGTTGCCTTCGGCGTCTTTGCGATTGACCCACCAGTTGAAATTCAGCAGCAGTTTGTGAAAGACGCGTTCCAGAAAACGGCGGTCGCCGCGTCCGTGCTGGCGCTGTTCGATCTTGTAAATTCGCCATGCCGCCCAGGCATGAACCGGCGGATTGACGTCGCCGAACGCCCATTCGTAAGCCGGAATCTGTCCGTTCGGATGCATGTACCATTCGCGCAGCATCAGAATCAGTTGCTCTTTGGCAAAGTCAGGATCAACCAGCGCCAGCGGTATGCAGTGGAAAGCCAGGTCCCAGGCCGCATACCACGGATATTCCCATTTGTCCGGCATTGAGATGACGTCTTCATTGAACAAATGTCGCCAATGAGAATTACGACCGGTCAGACGCGAACGAGGAGGTTCCGGTTGAGCCGGATCGCCGCGCAGCCATCGCTTCACGTCGTAGTAGTACCATTGCTTGCTCCACAACAACCCGGCGAAAGCCTGGCGTTGAACGCGGATTACATCTTCGTCGGCGCCAACCGGCGCCAGCTTGCGATAAAACTCGTCTGCTTCGCGTATTCGCGCCGCAAAGATTTCGTCGAACTGATGACCGAGCATGTCCGATTGCGGTTGATTGATGGTCAACCGCAATTTGATTGTGGCGATTTCTCCCGCGCCGAGATTCAATTGGTAATGCGCGGAAGCCTTCGTTCCTGACTGAGCGGGATTGACCGCGTCGCGCCGGTTGTTGACGACGTAATCATTGATTCCGTCCTTGGCGTAAGGAGTCCCGTGAGCTTCTTCGTTGTCAGATCCGAAAAAACGTTGCAAATTCGTTTCGTTTTCCGTGAACAAAAGATCGGGCGAGCCTTCGCAAATCAGGTGGTAATTGCCCGGCAGATCGAAATGGCGCAATCGAATCAACGAAAGTTCTGGCGCGAATTGGTCAGTCAATTCGCTGCGGCGCAAACGCGGTTCGCGAACGTCAAGCCCCCAAATCCAGGTATTGCGAAACCACACAGTCGGCAGCAAATCCAATCGCGCGGTTTCCGGCCCTCGGTTCACGGCGGTGATGCGAATCAGTATGTCTTCATTATCGGCTTTGGCGTATTCGACAAACACATCGAAGTAACGGTCTTCGGCGAACACTCCCGTGTCCAGCAGTTCGTACTCAAAATCCTTGCGACTGCGGCGAGCGGTTTCTTCTACCAATTGCTCATATGGAAATCTGGCCTGAGGATATTTGTACAGAAACTTCATGTACGAATGCGTCGGCGTCGAATCCAGGTAGAAGTAATATTCCTTGACGTCTTCGCCGTGATTGCCCTGTTGGCCGGTCAGACCGAACAGGCGTTCTTTCAAAAACGGATCGCGGCCATTCCACATCGCCATCGCGAAACAGATCAATTGATGCCGGTCGCAGATTCCGCCGATGCCGTCTTCTCCCCAACGATAAGCTTTCGACCGCGCGTGATCGTGCGGGAAGTAATCCCACGCCGTGCCGTAAGGCGAATAATCTTCGCGAACCGTGCCCCAGGCGCGCTCGCTCAGATAAGGCCCCCAGCGTTTCCAATGCTTGATGCGTTTGCGCGATTCTTCCAATCGTTTTTCTTCTTGTGTCATGGCTATTCGTTGTGACGATGATGAACCGATGTTTATTTGTTGCGCGGAGTGCGAATTGACGGCGCTCAGCTTATCCAGCCCTGAAAAACCGCGCAATGAAAATCTTGCGGCGGAAAAAGGATCGAACCGCATAAATATCGCCTGCGTATGTCAGACAGAATTCCAAAAGTAAAATTCGACAAGCACATTACCCTGAGGAGAAGCGATGACATACAACCTTCCGTTGGTATTGATGGAAGACCTGACCAAGGTTTTTCGCAACGGCAAAATCGAAGCTCGCGTGCTGAATGGCATTGATCTGACGATCAATCGCGGCGAGTTCGTGGTGATTTTCGGCCCATCCGGTTGCGGCAAATCAACTCTGCTGGCGATTATGGGTTTGCTGGATTCGCCGACGGCTGGCGTTTACAGCTTTGCCGGACAGCCGGTTCAGGAAATGAAACTCGCCGATCGCGCGCGCATTCGCAATCAGGAAATCGGCTTCGTCTTTCAAAGCTTCAATCTGATCGGCGATTTGACTGTATACGAAAACATAGAACAACCGCTCAGCTACGGCAAAATCAAACCGTCCGAGCGCAAAGAGCGCGTCAACGAAGCTCTGGCCAAAGTCTGTTTGACGGATCGCGCTCGCCAACGCCCCGGACAGCTTTCGGGCGGACATCAACAATTGACGGCCATCGCCCGCGCCATCGTCAATCAACCGACCATACTGCTGGCCGACGAACCGACAGGCAATCTGGATTCAGCCAGTGGCCAACAAGTCATGAATCTGCTCAAAGACCTGCACGCCAAAGGAACGACCGTCTGTTTGGTCACTCACGATTCGCGCTTTCTGCATCTGGCCGACCGCAAAATTGAAATGCTGGATGGAAGGATGATGCGAGAGGCTGAATAGTTTGTTTGAAAGCCTCTGACCATTTGTCTTAAGCTTGCAGCCGTCAGTCAGAAAGGAGTTGGCGCGATGACCGCTTTGCCAAAACAGAAATA
>CAYRQB010000125.1:0-15978 GCA_964426025.1 uncultured Heliomicrobium sp. | reverse complement strand
TCGCTGGCCTGTTCGCCCTTCGGGAAAGCCGCCTGGAAGGCGGCTGAGCAGTTACGTTTTGATTTTGAATAAGCAAGCTCCGACAACGATTCTACTTGAGCCGATAGGATGCGGCAATTCGACAATATGCAAGCAAATCGTTTTACTGCCACGGGACGTCTGCGATAATGAAGTCCATTGAAAATGTAAATCGAAAAATAATCACCCCGGAGAAAAGACCCATGACAGAGTCTCTGACAAACATGCCAACCGAACCTCAGCGGGAAAACTGGTATGGATTGCAGGCCGGAACCGTTTTGGCCGATCGTTACCGCATCGAACGTTTGATCAGTCGCGGAGGAATGGGCGCTGTATTCGAAGCCACGCAATTGGGATTGGATCGCACGGTCGCTGTCAAAGTGCTGTTGCCCACATTGAGCCGTGACGACAGTGTTCAGGAACGTTTTCGCCGCGAAGCCCGCTCTGTCGCCTCGCTTCATCATCCCAACATCATTCAGATTCACGATTACGGCATCAGCGATTACGGGCCTTACATCGTCATGGAACTGGCTCGCGGCCATAGCCTGCGCCAATTGCTGCGCAATGAAATGCTGAGCGTTGAGCAAGCCGTCAATCTGATGGAGCAGATCGCTTCGGCCATCGCTTCCGCGCATTCCGCCGGAATCATCCATCGCGATTTGAAGCCGGATAACATCATCATCGAAAAGCGGTCGGACGGAAATGCGATAGCCAAAGTTCTGGATTTTGGCATAGCCAAAATGCGCGAGGTTCAAGCCGAAGAATCTGACACGAAATTATCCAATCTGACCGGCGCGAATATCATCGGTTCGCCAGCCTATATGTCGCCGGAACAAAGCATGGGAACCGATCTGGATGCGAGGTCGGATGTTTATTCGCTGGGAATAGTGCTTTACGAAATGCTGACCGGACATACGCCTTTCGGCAAAGCCCCGGCTGGCGCAATGCTGTTACATCAAATCAACTCGCCGCCGCCAACTTTCAGCGCGTTGCGAAAAGATATTCCCGCCGCCATCGAATCGGTTGTCATGAAGGCTCTGGCCAAAGATCGTCAGTTTCGTTTTCCGACGGCGCTGGATTTCGCTCAAGCATTGCGTCGCGCGTCCGATGATCCGAACGCCTTCGCCACTCAATTGAATGCAGAAGAACAGGGAAGCGGTCAGGATTCGTTCGCGACGATGATGGGAGCGGACAATGCCAACGCGATGACGGGAAATATGACTGCGACTCATCGTCGCCGACTGGCCATCTTGCCGCTCAGAAATCTGGTTGGTGATGCCGAAATAGACTTTCTTGGATTTGCCCTGGCCGACAGCGTCATCACTCAACTCGCTCCGCTGACTTCTTTGATTGTGCGACCTTCGTCGGCGGTCGAAAAGTATCGAAATCAGATTGCCGAACCGCGAAGCGTCGGACGCGAGCTTCAAGTTGAAACGATTTTGTCCGGCAGTTATCTGAAGGCGGGCGAGATGTTCCGCGTCAACGTGCAACTGATTGACGTGCTGCAAAACGAAATTCTGTGGCAGGAACGAATTGACCTGAAGTTCGAAAACGTCATCGTCTTGCAGGACAAAATCTGTGAAGAGCTGATTCGCGGATTGAAGTTGAAGGTCACGACCGACGAACAGGAAGCCTTGAAGCACGACGAAGCTCGCAATCCGCTGGCTTACGAGTTTTATCTGCGG
This sequence comes from uncultured Heliomicrobium sp., assembly GCA_964426025.1. Taxonomy (GTDB): domain Bacteria; phylum Acidobacteriota; class Blastocatellia; order RBC074; family RBC074; genus RBC074. Next base: position 14,275 of record CAYRQB010000125.1, on the reverse strand, counting down.
GGATTGGCCAGCGGCAACACAGCCGAAGAACACAGGGAGGCGGTCGAATTGCTGGAAGCTTCGGTCGGAATGGACCCGGGCTACGCTCCGGCGTGGGCTGCGCTGGCCGGACGATACATCAACGCGCGCGGTTATCTGCAGGACGACACCATGTTCGGCAAAGCGGAAATCGCCGCCAAAAAAGCGGTTGAGCTTAATCCTCAACTGGCCGCAGGGTATTTCTGGCTGGCGGTTTATTACGGCGAAAATGGCGATCTGAAAAATGCCATCACGGTTTGCAAACAGTTGCTGCAAGCCGCGCCGAACAGCGAATACGCTTATCAGGCGATGGGGCACGCTTACGATTACGCCGGATTGCCGGACATCGCGTTGACCTTGTTCCGCAAAGCCGCCGACATCAATCCGATGACCTATCCGTACATGCTCGGCTTCATTCATTACCAGAAAGGCAATTACGCGGAAGCCCGCCGCGAACTGGAAGCCTGTCCGGACACCTGTTACGAAAAACATTTCTGGCTTGGAGTGATTGATCAAATCGAAGGCAATCGGGAAGAAGCCATTGCTCATCTGGAAACCATTCTGGAAGAAGGCGACTCAGGAATTTTCTTTTCGACTATCAGAGCCATGCATTGCGCGATGAAGGGCGAGATAGAAGAAGGCCGTAAGATTTTGGGCGAGGCGTTTTCCTCCGGTCTGCAACTCGGCAGTTATCATTTCTACATTGCCGGAGAAGTTTACGCGCAACTCGGCGATGAGGAATCTGCGATCAGGATGCTTGGAATCGCGGCGCAAACCGGTTACAGCAATTACCCGTTTTTGATGTCCGATCCGATGCTTGATCCGGTGCGAGAAACGGAAGGCTTTGCCCAAATCGCGAAAACCATGAAGAAGTCCCAAACCAATTTGCAGTTGATGCTGGTGACCGGCTGATTGCAATCAAGCTCGGATAAGAAACAAACGAAGAGGGTTGAGATCGCGTGATTTCAACCCTCTTTGTTTTATGCCTGACCGTCAATCAATCATTGCCAATCAATTTCCAGATCGTATTTGTCAGCGCCGCCGTCGCGGTCTTCGATCTGAATCACAGCCGTGTAGTTGTTGTAGGGCGAAGGGTGTTCCAGCACTCTGACGTTTCCGCGCCCGCTCAGCCGGCGCACGTTGACGTTGCATTGCTGGTTTGGCAGCGGACGGTAGAAACGATAATCGGCGTCATAAATCGGCTGACCATCGCGATGATCTATCCAGAGTTGATTGCCGCGAATGTAGATCAGGTCATTCCCATCCACGCGACCGGACCAGCTAACGCCACGTCCGTATCCTCCGCGCTCGTAACCCTCATTGCCATAACCTTCATTGCCGTATGAGGGTTCGTCTCTGCGGCTCGGCCATCGTCCGTGGTCGGGATCGCGGTAATTCTGTTTTTGCCAGGCCAGCGTGAACGAGTAATTGCTGCTTCCGCTTTGACGGTCGCGAACCAACACGGCGGTCGTGAAGTTGTTGCCGCGATTTGGTTGTTCGACCAGCAGAATTTCTCCGCGCCCTTGTGTGTTGCTCAGGTTCACATTCACGACACGGCTTGGAAGCGGAGCGCTGAACTGGTAACGCTCGCCGCTGATGCCGCGCCCGTTGATGGTTTCGTCCCAGGCCTGATCACTACGGAATCGAATGACGGATTCGCCGTCAACTCGTCCGCGCCAAACGACGTAATCGGAATTGCCCGGTGAATTGCCGCCCCATCCGCCGCCATTGTCGCGCCAATCACGGTCGTTCCAGCGAAGCTCGAAGCTGTAAAAATCCCGTCCTCCGCTTCGATCATCAATTCTGACCACAGCCGAAAAATCATTTCCCTGACGAGGCGATTCGATCAAGCGCACACGATCGCGTCCGTCGAAAACAACCAATTGAACATTGACCGCATTGCGCGGCAACGGATCAGTGAAATCATAACGCTGGCGTTGAACCGGCAAACCCGAACGAGTCTCCACTCTCACCTGTCGGCCACGAATGCGAACGTAGCTGGTTCCATCAACAACGCCTTCCCATCTGAAACGCGAAATGCCCGAATTGGGGTAAGAGCTTTGATTGTTTCCCGGCCACCATTGCGCCTGCGCCGACAACATCAGGAACGGAATAAACAACAAGGACAGAACCGCGCCGATCTTTAACCCATTGATTTTCATAACCTCTTTACTCCTTCAACTTCTCTATCTGCTTGTCAAAATCCGTCAGGGGGATTTGCTCTTAGGCCTTTTTGCCTTGAGCGATGCCGAAGGCTTTTCAATCGGTGTGCCACCGATTTCTTTTACTCGTCGAATTTGTCCAGGACTTGAATTGGCAAATTGCAAAGCCGTCACACACTTTTCGCAAACCGCCAGAAAGATTCTGTGACATTTGGCCGAGCCGGACGCTGGCAGGCAAATGAAATCAATGACTTAGCTTTAAGTTGTCGTTGGCACGGCAACTGCTTTTGTATTTGCTGACAAATACTGATTTTGCAAATTCCCAACCGAAGCAAGCAGGAGAAGGAAGGAAAAAGAGGAATATAAAATGATGAGTTACCCCAACAACACGTCTGCGATTCTGAAACCCGCAATTTTTACCCGAACCAATTTTGATCGTGTTCTGCCTTCGGTCAACCGTGGAAACGTCAGCGTTTCGGCTGAGATTCACCACGTTGCACTGATCGTTTACGCCGTGCCGAGCGAGAGAGTGAAGGCGCTAATTCCATCATCACTCCAAATTGAAGAGACAATCATCAACGGAAAGCCAGTGGCCTGGATTTCGGTTGAATCATTTCTCGACAAAAATTCCATTGGTCAAACAGCTTTCGAGCAGACGAATTACAGGCTTCATGTCTTGCGCGACGGACAGCCTTGCCGATGGCTGCTGGGGACTTCGCTCGGATCATTGTCCGCAGTCGGCGTAAGGAATTTGTGGCCGATGCCGTGGCATTTGAGCGCGATGGAATTCCACCTTTCTTATGACCAGTCTTCTGGCCGTTACGATCAATATAGCTTGCAGACTCAAAGCCAGTGGGCCAATTCTTCCTGGCAAATAACCGACACCGGATTCTCGATTGATCAGGAAAAAATCGAAGCGTCTCATCTCCCCGCTTCGATTTTCGCTCGCCATTCGGAAGACGTTTTCGCCCGCCGCGACGGATCGCTTGGCTTGCAACACAGCATTCAATTCAGCTTTGAATTCACGCGAGCGAAATTGGCTGACGCCAGTTGCGATCTGCTGGAAAGTCTGGGATTGCTGACCGGAGAAGAGTTGATGAATCCGGCGTTTGTCGCCCTGCAACACAAGGCTTCGCGCCAAATCTTTTCACCAACGATCCTGAATGAAACGCAAGCGCAATCAAGAAAGCCGGAAATTGTCGAATGGCCATTGGCCTATGCTTCCTGAAAAACAATCATCGCGATCAGCCCGAATACAAACCAACCGAATTGATTATTCCGCCGCCCTTCGCTTGAGCAGGCAACTGTGGTAGGAATTGACGCGGTTGGAGCTTCCTGCGATGTTGATCCTGATTCTGCAAGCATCTCTGTTTTTCACTTTGGCGCTGGGCTTTTATGTCCTGGTGGCTGCGCCTCATCGAGCAGTCAATCGGACTTTCGCGGCTTTCATCGGAATGATGTTGCTGTGGATCGTCAAAGACCTGGCCTTCTGGGGCTTTCATTCGCCTGAGCAGGACGCGCAATGGTGGGCTGTGTTCAGCTTTCTGATCGGGCTTACCTGGCAAATAGTTTTTCTGCTTTTCGCCGAAATCTTTCCTGAAAACGCTTCTCCGCGATGGGGAAGAATCATTCTGGTTTCTCTGCCTCTGCTGATTTTCGTTCCACAACTTTTAACCGGGGATTTCTGGACTCACGTCGGATTTCATCACGATCATTTCAGCATTGAGCTTACTCGCTACGCTTACGTAGCGGGGCTTTACAACCTTTCCATATTGGGTTGGGGGATTGGCATTCTGCTCGGCAAATACCGCCGCTATCACGGGACATTGTGGGGAAAACAGATTGCGTCGGTCATTGCTGCGGTGGTCATCACAGGCATTCTGATGGTCGGCAGCGGAAATTTGCTTCCGGCAGTTGGTTATTACCAGTTACTGCCGTATTGCTCGGTCTTCATCGTCGTCGGCGCGCTGATATACGCTTATGCGATTACCAGCTTTCAGCTTTTCTCGTTGCAGGGCGCGCTCGACCAGCTAAGGTTATTTCCCATCGCTTACAAAGTCGCCATTGCTGTGGCGTTCACGGGTTTTTTGGGTTTCTTCATTTTTCAGGTTCCGGTGGCAATCTGGTCATTCGGAGTGAATGCCGTCGGGTGGAAAAAGTTCATCGTCTTCAGCACGATCTCGGGCACGATTCCATCGGCGATTTTGATTCTGGTGATCGTCAAAATCTTTTCCCGTCCGTTGCGCGAATTGACCGAAGTCGCATTGGATGTTTCGCGCGGCAATTACGGAGCAGAAACTCCGCTGATATCAAACGATGAACTTGGCGTGCTGGCTTCCAGCTTCAACACCATGAGCCGCAAGATGGCCGAAGACATCGCCAGTTTGAAACAGATCAATCAGGCGATGATGCAAACCGAAAAACTGGCGACCGCGGGCAGTCTGGCCGCCAGCGTCGCCCACGAAGTCAACAATCCGCTGGCTTCCATTTCTTCGCTGGTTCAATCGCTGCTGGCGCGCGCAAGCGACGAACGCGAACGCGAAACTTTGCGACTGATCATTTCGCAAATCACTCGCATTTCCGGCGTGTTGAGAGATTTGATGGACTTCGCCCGTCCAAAGGCACTGGAACCGCGCCCGACCGATTTGAATCAGGTCTTGAATAAAAGCATCGAACTGGCAAGTTATGACAAACGATTCAAGACGCTGACGATTCGCACCGAATTTCGACCCCTGCCGACTTTGCAACTTGATCCTGACCGAATGCAGCAGGTGTTTTTGAACCTGTTGCTGAATGCCCGCGACGCCATTGATGAAGAGATGGAAGACGGCGAGATCGTCGTTTCGACCAATGCGGTCAATGGCGAAGTGTTGACGGAAATCGCCGACAATGGTCACGGCATTCCGCCGGAAATATTGCAACGCATATTCGATCCGTTCTTCACGACCAAACCCAGAGGGCAGGGAACAGGTTTGGGACTGGCGGTTTGTCACAGCATAGTCGCGGCGCAGGGCGGGCAAATCAGCGCAGCGAATCGCGAACGCGGCTCGGCGTTCACGGTTGCATTTCCCAGGTAAGGCATGCTGCCAGCCTGCCTCACTCATAACTAGCCGACAGTTTTTACAATAGTTTTCAGATGAACTCTCAAACTCCAATTCTGATTGTCGAAGACGAAGACCTGATGCGCGGCATTCTGGCCGGGATGCTGACGGACGCGGGTTTTCGCGTCATCGAAGCCGCCAGCGGTGAACAGGCGCTGGAACTTTTCGCCGCCGAATCGCCTGGCGTGACGGTCACAGACATCGCTCTGGGCAAAATTGACGGCATTGAGTTGCTGGATCGCATCAAGCAAATGGACAACGAAGCGATGGTCATTATGATCACCGCTTATTCATCGGTCGAAACAGCCATCGCCGCGCTGCGCAAAGGCGCTTACGATTACATCACCAAACCGTTCATCAACGAAGACATTCTGCAAACCGTCCGCAACGCGCTTCGCCAACGGGAACTGTTTAGCGAAAATCGTTATCTGCGCCGCGAACTGAAACAAAGGTACAATTTTGAAAACATCATCGGACGTTCCGATTCGCTGACGGAAATTTTCAAACTGATAGAAAAGATAGCCGCCACGCCCAGCAGCGTGCTGGTGTTGGGCGAATCCGGCACAGGCAAAGAATTGATCGCCAAAGCAATTCATTACAACAGCCCGCGCGCCGACCAACCGTTCATCGCCATCAACTGCGCCGCGTTGCCGGAAAACCTGCTGGAATCGGAACTGTTCGGTTATGTCAAAGGCGCTTTCACCGGTGCGCACAACAACAAAACCGGTTTGTTCAAAGCCGCCGACGGAGGCACGCTGTTTCTTGACGAAATCAGCGAGATGCCCATGACTTTGCAGGTCAAATTGCTGCGCGCTTTGCAGGAGCGCGAGTTCATTCCGTTGGGTTCGACCAAAGCCGTCACCTTTGACGCTCGCATCATCGCCGCCACCAATCGTAATCTTGAAGAAGAGGTATCCGAAGGTCGTTTTCGCGAAGACCTGTTTTATCGTCTGAGCGTTTTCAACCTGACGTTGCCGCCGCTGCGCGAACGACGCGAAGACATTCCGCTGCTTGTTCGGTATTTCGTCGAAAAAGTTTCGCGTTCGTTGAATGTCGCGCCAAAACCAGTCAGCGACGAAGCCATGCAGGCGCTGATCAATTACGATTGGCGAGGCAACGTTCGCGAACTGCAGAACGCCATTGAGCGAGCAGTTACACTGAGCGACGAACGCATAGAGCTTGGGCATTTGCCGCAAAAAATCCGCGAAACGCCGACGGCCATTCGCGATCTTTCCGGCCAGACAATGACGCTGGATGAACTGGAACGGCGATACATTTTCGAGACCATGGATCGCGTCGCCGACGACAAAGCCCGCACCGCAGAACTGCTCGGCATTGACCTTTCCACTCTTTACCGTAAACTCAAACGTTACGGGCGATAATCCAATCCATAACACACTGATACAGTACCGGGAGCGTGAGCGACCGGTTAATGCGCAAAAGTGCATTTTGTGAGCAACCGGTCGCTCATGCTTCCGGTACTGCACCGATGAGGAGAATCAAAAGTGGAAGATTCGTTGAAGAAAATCACTCGCGCTTTGATCAGCGTTTCGGACAAAACAGGTCTGGTCGAATTTGCGCAGCGGCTGGCCGAACATAAAATCGAACTGGTTTCAACAGGGGGGACTGCAAAATTGCTGCGCGAAGCCGGACTGGCTGTCAAAGACGTTTCCGACCTGACGGGTTTTCCTGAAATGCTGGATGGCCGTGTCAAAACTCTGCACCCGAAAGTTCATGGCGGAATATTGGGCATTCGCGACAACGTCGAACATCGAGCCAGGATGAAAGAGCACGGCATTGCGCCGATTGATCTGGTCGTCGTCAATCTGTATCCGTTCAGCCAGACGATTCAGAAACCGGACGTGACGATGGAGGAGGCCATAGAAAACATAGACATCGGCGGCCCGGCGATGATTCGCTCAGCATCCAAAAATCACCACGATGTAGCGGTCGTTGTTGACCCGAAAGATTACGGGTTGGTCAGCGCCATGCTCGACGTTCATCACGGAGCGTTGCCATACGTCATCCGGTATCAACTGGCGCTGACCGCTTTTCGTCACACGGCTGCTTATGACAAAGAGATCGCTCGCTTTCTGTGGTCGCGGCAACCGGCGAATCCTGAAATCGCGCTCGGCGACACGGCAAAAGCTCAAACCCAATTGCCGGACGAAATCGAATTGAATCTGCAAAAAGCCATGGGATTGCGATACGGCGAAAATCCTCATCAACGAGCCGCGCTTTACAAACTTTCTGGCAGCGAAGAGCACGGCGTCGCCAACGCCGAACAATTGCAAGGCAAAGAGCTTTCGTACAACAACCTGCTGGATACTGACGCCGCCTGGGAATTGGTGATGGAAATTCATCACCTGCATCTGCGCGACCAGCGAGCCAAAGGCGCAATCAATTCTCACGATCTGCCGCACACTTGCGCCATCATCAAACACACGAACCCATGTGGAGTCGGCGTCTCGAATTCGCCGCTCGACGCTTTTCAACGAGCCAAAGCGACCGATCCGGTTTCGGCATTCGGCGGGATCATCGCTTTTTCAGGCACTGTTGACGAAGCGACAGCCAAAGAGATCGCCGAAATGTTCGCCGAAGTCATCATCGCTCCTGATTTCACGGACGAAGCCCGTCAGGTTCTGGCCGCGAAGAAAAATCTGCGAGTTTTGAGAATGGGTGAAAATCTGCGTATCAGCGCTCATCTGGAATTGCGCCGAATCAGCGGAGGCGTTCTGGTTCAGGAACGCGACGCCGAATTGCTCGACGAAGAAAAATTCGAAATCGTCACCGACCGCAAACCTGCTGTGGCCGAATTGCGCGCGTTGCGTTTCGCCTGGGCGATTTGCAAGCACGTCAAATCGAATGCAATTGTCTATGCCGCTGAACATCAACTGGTGGGAGTTGGGGCGGGACAGATGTCGCGAGTTGATTCGGTCAAACTCGGAGCTTCAAAAGCTCAATTGCCTCTGACCGGCAGCGTGCTGGCATCGGACGCTTTCTTCCCGTTCCGCGACGGCCTGGACGAAGCCGCCAAACACGGCATCACCGCAGTCATTCAACCCGGCGGTTCTGTTCGCGACAAGGAAGTCATCGAAGCCGCCAACGAACACGGCATCGCCATGGTCTTCGCCGGAATGCGTCATTTCAAACATTGATGAGGCCTGATCCCTGATTTGTTTATACGGAATCAACCACGGCGAGCACGGGGGACACGGGGAAGATAAAAAAATGAATCTTCGATTCATTCCCCAATTTATCTCCGTGATCCCAGTGTTCCCCGTGGTTTTTTCTTCCGTAAACTGAAGCGTAAGCCAATCTAAAAACTGAACTGAATGAAAATTGAAAAACTCGTCATTCCCACACCCTTTCCGGTCGGCCCGATCAACATCTATCTGGTCGTCGAAGAGCCTTTGACATTGGTGGACACAGGCCCAAAAACCGACGAAGCTCTGACGGCTTTGCGCGAACAATTGCGGCAACTCGGTTTTGCCGTCAAAGATATTCAGCGCGTCATACTCACTCACACTCACGAAGATCATTGCGGGCTGGCCGGGACGATTCAGAGCGAATCCGGCGCGAAAGTTTTTGTTCACGATTGGGAATATAAAAACATCTCTCAGCACAGAGAAACGCGCGTGAATCGTCACTTGCTGAAACGCGCAGGTGTTCCGGCTGAAGAGTTGGAGGCGATGGTTGGACGTTACGAATTGATTCACCATTACGCTGACGCCGTCGAAGACGTCGAGGCTTATCGCGACGCGCAGGAATTTGTTTTCGCCACGGGCAGTCTGCGCGTCGTTCACACACCCGGCCACACTCCGGGAAGCTGCTGTTTGCTGCGCGAAGCCACGCGGTTGATGCTGACAGGAGACACCATACTCAAATCCATCACGCCGAATCCGGTTTTGAATTCAGATCCGATTGATCCGCAACGTCGCTTTCCTTCGCTGGGAGAGTATCTGGTTTCACTTGCGCGGATTCGGGAACTTGCGCCGACTTTGCTGAAAACTTCACACGGCGGAGACGTTACTGATTACGAAGAGCACTTCCACCGTTCAATTCGCCACATTCAGGAACGCCAGTCAAAAGTCATCAGCCTGATTTCGAAAGAAGGCGTCACGTCATGGGAAATGTCCAAACTGCTTTTCCCGAAAGTGGACAAACTGAACCGCTTTCTGGCCACGTCTGAAGCCATAGCCCATCTTGATCTGGCAGTCGCGGAAGAAAAACTGCGAATTGAACGGCGCGATGAAGTTGAAATCTATCTGAAACATTGAACATCAAATCGCTGCACCCTGCGCCAATCTCCAAACCGTAACAACAAATGAGAGGCAGAAACATGAGCAAGGTTCTCTGATTTGCTTCGTTCAACTGACACCACTTTGACCCAGGTCGAGTTTCGCGCAGCAGTTCCGCGCCGAAGTTTTTACAAACGATTTACAACTGATTAACAACTGTTTGACCTGACAGGAGCATAATCACATTCTGCTGTAGAAGGTGTTCTGAATTATTGGCAGAAATTTTGTCAGTCAGTTGAAACCTTCAGGCCGGTTCGATCACCAACTCTATCGAACCAACGTTGATGTACTGAGGATGATATTCATCGGGGCAAGGCTCAAAGGTTGCCACTCCCCAAAGTTGATTTCAAACTTGAGGTTTGAGCAAAAAAGGCGACAGACCTTGCCCTTGATTTTTTGGCGAGTGAAACGACGGAGTTCGTTATGGCGAGTAAAATTCTTTTCCGAACATTGCTAATCGCTGTTTTGGTTGTCACCGCGCATACCATCAAACCCTTCTCTTTCGGCAACATTACACTGTATGCCTTGGGCGCGGCGCGTTCGTTCTCTTTTGTGATGCCGGAAGCGGCAGTTGAAAGAATCGAGCACGCAAATATTCTGGCGCAGACTTACGGCAAAAGATTGCTCGATGGCGAAGCCTCGATTTGGACAAGCGAGGATGTGATGCGATCAGGCCTGGTGGCCTTCGCCGCTCCCGCAGCTTCATTTGAGGGAGTTGAGGTCGCTGAGATCGCGGAAATCAAGGATGTGAAATCCTGCGATCAGGACAAAAAGACTTCGCCGAAACGCCCGGTTCGCCGAATCAAACGTGACGCGACGCGCGACGATGATTCAGCCGCCAAGTCAAATGACATTGCCAGGCTTCCCGAATCGCCGGTTGTTGAAACGATTGCAATGCCGCAACCTGTTGATCTGCCGGTGTACCAACCGCGCGTTATCAAAGCCAGGTTCGTACCTCAATCAATCAGACTGGCAATGCCGACATTGCCTAACGTGATTCCTTGCGACAAACCTGAGATCAAAAAGGCGGCGCAGATAGCTTTCGTGATGCAAGCGTCCAAAATGAAAGTCGAGTTGATGGTAATGCCAAAAGCTCCGGTCGTTTCGCAATGTCGCGATGCCGATGTGAAGGAAGTTGAATTCGCTGAGGAAGTGGTTGAAACGACTTCAGGGCCAGAAGAAGAATACTTTTTCGAGCCTGCGCCCCCAGCGGCTCCATTGTCATTGCCGATGGTCGAAGAGTGCATCAGGATTCCGTAACGGCAATATTTTGTCGGCATAGAAAAAGGGAGAGATGGATTTGAATCCGTCTCTCCCTTTTGTCATTGGCGTTCGCTGTTTTGAATTACGGCTTCGGTTTTTGAGCGCGCTGTTGAACCGCCTTTTCCGCTTCCTCGTAAGCGCCGCCTTCGACTTTGCCCAGCTTGATTGCCAGATCGTAAGCCGCCGCCGCTTCCGCCGATAACTTTTCAGCCTGCGACGGATTGTTTTCCGCGATGAAGTCCAGAATCTTTCCGGCGGCGACGAAGCTGCGTTGCGCCAGCCATTTTTCAGTTTCGGGCGAAGCCATCTGCGCGGCGCGTCTGTAATATTCGACGGCAGCGTAAAGCGCTTCTTCGACGCGGTCGCTGTCGTCCAGCGTGCTGGCCTGTTTGCTGGTCACTTCGGCCAAACCGAAAATAACGCGCGCATTGTCAGGTTTATCTTTCAACGCGGATTCAAGCACGATTTTGGCGTCGTCGTACTTGCGCGATTTCATCAACTGATCGGCTTCGACAATTCGCGCCACCAGTTTGTCGTCGGCGTTGGAAATTGTTGGCGGCGGAGCCGGGGCGAATGTCGCTTCGGTGCGGAACTGTTTGTATCGCGCCAGTCGCTGTTCGTATTCCTTCAGGCGATTGGCTTCGCGCTCGAAATCAATGTTGGTCAGCATCGAAGCGAAGTAATCGCGAACGTTGACTCCGACCGCCTCAAACGCCTTCATCTGTTCGTAAAAGTGATAAACCAGCACCGAGCCGCGTTCATAACTCAGGCTGAGCTGATAAATCGCCTCGTCTTCCGGCGAAGCTTTGCGCGCGGCCAATCCCAAAACATCCATTCGAGCATCGGTCGCTCGCACCAGCGAATCAGTGATCAAATAATACGCGCTGCGTTCGACATATTCCGGGTCTAGCCTGTCACCGCGCGAATCCATCAGCTTTCGCAGATTGCCGCGAATGGCCGCGACTTCTCTGATCTGCCGTTCGGCAATTGGGTCAAGAACGAAAGTCAAAAAAGAACGCCGCATAGCTTCGATGCTGGGAATATTGCTCGGTCCCAACAAAAGGAAATACGTGTCGCGCACTACTCGCAGGTTCGCCGCGTTCGACGCGTTGAGCAAATCCGGGATGATCACAAATTGCCGAATGCGATTCGGCACATCCAAAACCGAAGAAGGCCGTTGAACGACTTCTTTCACTTTGTCCTGTTTGTTCTTGTCGTTCTTCCCGCCTTTCTTTTCCTCTTTCTTTTCAGGCTTGGGCGGAGCGGACGGACGCGGCATAAACAGTGGAGGCAGTTCCAAAATCGGTTCGGTGTGCAGGTAAACCAACACGCTGCCCAAGGCCAATCCAGCCGGTTGCGGATAAGTCTCTGCGACTTTCAGGTAAGCTTCGACGTATTTCGGCAACAGTCTGGAGAAAGAGGTTTTCTGATAAAACTCTTCCAGGATCAGAGCGAAATCGGTGATTTCCCGCACGTCTTCCGGCAGGCGATCGGTTGGCACATCAATGGTGAAAGCCGGAGGCTCGTTCAGTGACAAGGCCAAACTCAGATAAGGCGCAACCGCCGAAGTGTCGTTGTTTCCTTTGCGATGAGCCAGGAAGTAATCGCGCAGTTTGCGGACGACATCAGGCGGAGTGTTTTTCAGGTCTTCGCGCATTTGTTGGCGCAGCGGCGACAACTGACGGCTGCCGATTTCGTAATCGTAACCGGCGACGTTTAGCGCCGCCATCATCACTATCACTCGCTTGTCCACGCCAATGATCGTGTTGACATCGTCCAGGCTGAGGTCCGGTCGTTGAGACAATGGAATCTTGCTGCGATCAATTTTCGGAGCCTGAGACTGTTGCGGTTCTTGTTTGGGCGATTGCGATGGCGGCTGTTGAGCGATCACGTTGATGGTCAAAGTGAAAGCCAGAGCCGAAGTTTGAATGAATGAAAAAGTCTTCTTCATTTTCAGTTTCAATTCCGTTCAGTGATGGATTGGCCGCGAAGCGACGTGGCTTCCGGCGAAATGTCTTTGGCAAATTTGCGGCGATAAGCGCGCAGAGAGTAAAGCATCACAGCATATGAAACCAGCGAACAGCAGACTGACATAATCATCGCTCCGACGGCAAACGGCAGCAGTTGTGGCCATTGGGAAGCGATCACCTGCCAAAAACCGGCAGTCATCATATTGCTGAACGATGCTTGCGGCAGTTCGACGGGCGGCGAAGATATTATCCATCTTCCTATTCCCCAGGCCGTTGCGACGCTCGGAGCAATCGTCCACGGATTAGTCAGGAAAACTCCGGCAAAGAGCGCCGTTTTATTCAACCGCCAAAAAGGTAAAAGAAGCGAAGCCACGATAACGTGCAATCCCAAAAGCGGTGAAAACGCGATGAACGTGCCAACCGCGAATGCCAACGCCGTGCGCTCCGGCGGATCTTCTACGTTAAGCAAACTCCTGAACGCACGCCTTAACATAAACTTGCTGGATTCCCCTTACTGCTCGTCGTTTTTGCGCTCATCTCTGTATCGCTCGGCATCAGCAGCAACAGCCATAATTTTTAGACAGAATGATCAGGATTTTGCCGGATTTTCAGGAGAAGACGAGCAGCTTGATTTGCTGTCCTCAAGGCAGTCGCCCTGTTAACCCTGAAAAGATCAATCCTGTCTACTTTTTTCTGCCTCAAATCTGGTCGTGCTTCTTGATGGAGATTTTGGTCGCCGAGGATTATAGCCGATGGCAGGCATTATTCGTAACGCAGGGCTTCAATCGGGTCCAGTCGAGCCGCTTTCCAGGCCGGCCACAATCCGAAACCGACGCCCAATCCGACTGAGACGACAAATCCGACCACCGGCGCCCAAAGCGGAACGAAAGTCGGCATCATCAGTTTGATCAATTCGGCCAATCCCCAACCGAATAAGATGCCAATCAGTCCGCCCAGACCTGTCAGCGTCGCGGCTTCGACCAGAAATTGCAGGATGATGTCTCGGCGACGAGCACCGATGGCTTTGCGCACTCCGATTTCTTTCGTCCGTTCGGTCACGCTGACCAGCATGATGTTCATCACGCCTATGCCGCCGATCAGCAGACCGACGCTGGAAATCGCGACCATCAACAGGAAGACTCCGCCGGTGATGGCTTTGAACTGCTGGATGATGCCTTCGGAAGTCTGCACGCCGAAGTTGTCCGGCTGGCTGTAAGCGACGCCGCGTCGTTTGCGCAACACCTGACGGATTTCATCAACGGCCTGATCCATCTTGCCCGGCGCGGCCTGAGCCATGACGAAATTCTCTTTGACGTTCGGATAAATTTTGCGAATCGTGTCGTAAGGAATGTAAACAGCTTTGTTCTCGTTGCCGGGATCGTCGGCGGGAGTGATGAACATCTCTCGCTTTTTCAGCACGCCGATCACTCGATAATTACGCCCGTTGATCATTATTTCCT
>CAYRQB010000124.1:0-16016 GCA_964426025.1 uncultured Heliomicrobium sp. | reverse complement strand
GCGGTTTCAGATTGCGCGTGAAATCCGACGACACTGGAATGTCGCAGCCTTTGTCGTAACCAAATTTTTCAAAAACCACCGGGTTGTGATTGCGGAACGAACCCGGATGAAACTGCATGACCAAACCGTCTTCTGTGCTCATCCTCGCGTTTTGGACAATCAGATGACCGGTGAAACGCGTCGCATCGTCTTCGGTCGCCTTGCCAGCCAGAGCGCGCTGGAAGATCGCTTCGGCTTCGGCGTCGGTCAGCACGCAAGTAAACGGAGTCAGCGCTGCGTGATCGGTCGCAGTCGCGCCCATCGTTTTGAAAAATGCGCGGCGACTTTCCAAAGCTCCGATCAGTTTTTTGTAGCTGCCGATTTCGTAACCGCAGGTTTTGCCAAGCTCGGCGATGTTTTCGCGCCAGTCGGGGCGATCAATGTTGACGACTCCGTCCGGACGGAAGGTTGGAACGATTCGCCCCGTCCAGCCCGAAGCCTTGATCGCTTTGTGATGTTCCAGAGTGTCTGCGGCGGCGTCGGTCGTCGCCAGAATTTCGATGTTGAATCGTTCGAACAAACGACGCGGGCGAAATTCGGGCTTGGTCAGGCAATCGGCAATTTGATCGTAAATTTTCTGAGCGTTCGCGCTCGACAATTTTTCCTTCACTCCGAAAACGTCTTGCAGTTCGTGCGTCAACCACATTCCGGTCGGAGTTCCGCGAAAGAGGTAAAAGTTATCGGCGAAAATCTGCCAGATTTTGCGATGATCCGTTTCGACTTCGCCTCCGTCGGCGCGAGGAACGCCCAGGCTTTCCAGCGAATAACCTTGTGAATAAAGCATGCGGAAGATGTAATGATCCGGGATCAGCAACAAATCAGCCGGTGAACCGAAATCATAATCCGGGTCGGCGAACATTCGCGGATCAACGTGTCCGTGCGGGCAGACCAACGGTTTGTCCGCGACTTGCTGGTAAAGGTGAAGGGCAATTTCTTTCTGCTTGGGATCGGGATCGAAGTAACGATCCAGTGGCAAAGCAGCGCTTTTATCTTCGGTCACGGTAATCTCCTACTGTGAAAATTTAGGTGGGCAGCGTCAGAAGATGGTGACATCTGTCAGTCATCTTGCTTCACTGTTTCGCCGAGATCATACCCTTGTAAGACACAGGTCTCAACTTCAGGTTCGGAATCCAGGTTTCAGCGTGGGTTCAAAGTTCAGACCTGATTTTTTCTATGATTTCGACCGCAAATGTAACAATACAGAAATGATAAATTGACAAGCTACAGACGAGAAAAGATAATTAGTTTGCCTTTGACATGCAGATTGCGCCAAGCCGTGTGAATAAACAATGCCCTATCAATCAACTTACGGAGTTTGGATGATGTCATCCGCGTTCCTTCACGGCTTCGGGCAACCGGTAAAGAAACCCAAAGTGGGATCGTCAGTCCACCCCAGGCTGATAAATTCATCACCAAAAAAATCACGCAGCGCCAAGCGCAGCCGGAACATTCCCCGTTGTCAAGCGGAGGTACAAAGTGTCCGAAGAGAAGATCAATTCACAAAACCCACAACAAGATTCGAATTGGGAAGCGCAACTTCAAGCTCGCGCAAACGAGTTCGTCAACCAGCGAATCGGCTCGCTCAAAGCCGAAATCGAACGTTTACAATCAACAATCACAGACATCAGTTCAAAATTGACTGAACAAACGCAGCCCGTCGCCACTGAAGAAGAGGCATCCGGGCTGTTGGATTACGTCAAACAATGGTTCAGTGATTCCAGCGCCAAAGCCGAAGAAGAATTTGAAAAACGGCTGGCCGAAGCGCGCGAGCAATGGGAATCCACAGCTCATCAATCGCGCGTGGAAGAATTTCAGAAACGTCTGGAACAGGCTTGCGCAGACGCCGCCGCCGTCGCACGTCGCGAAGCCGAATCTCAGATGGAAGAATTGCGGGAACAATTGGAAGCCAGCCGGAAGGCATTGACCCTGGCGGTTTCATCATCCCAATCGGCCACGTCTTCATCCTCCGGTTATCAGCAACTCAAAATCGCCATCGAAGACATTGACGCGCAACGAACACAATCGGATTCTTTGGCCGCGCTGGTTCGACGCGCCGCTCAATTCGCTCCGCGAGTCGTCTTTTTCGTGGTCAAGGGCGGCGACGCTGTCGGTTGGAAGGCAGCCGGTTTCGACAACGGACTGAATGACGACACCGTCAGACAATTATCTGTGCAGACGCAAAATCAGACTTTGCTTCGCGAAGCGCTGACGACTTTCAATCTGGCGACGCACAAATCATCTTCGCCGGGAGAAGATTCTTCAGTGTTGGGATCATATGGTTCGCCATTGCCTGAATCCGCCGTGGCGATTCCGTTGGTTGTGCGAGGCAAAGCCGCCGCCGTTCTGTACGCCGATTCGGGGACTCAATCCGAAGGAGCTATTAATTCCGCCGCGCTTGAATCTCTGATGCGCGTGGCAAGCATGGGCATAGAGCTTCTGCCGGCTCGTCGCGGCGTTGAACCCGTCAGGCCGATCGTCCCGCAGCAGCAGTTGTCTACTTCAACCGCCGGACTTTCAACTTCAAGCGCGGCGGTTGCGCCTGCCGTTGCTCCGGATTCGACCGAACCGGATGAGGCCGAAGTTTCAACAAGCCCTGAGCCTCAAACGCAAGAGCAACCAGTAGCGGCTCAGCCGGTTGAGGCCAAAGGCTTCGAAGTGGAAGAAGACGACACCGAAGAATCTGACGCAGAAGATTCAACAAGTTCAAAGCGAATCACTGAAGAATTGACCCTGCCCGGCTCGGACATCGCGCAGGCCGTTCAGGAAGCTGAGCCGGTGAAAGACGATTATGAAGCAAGCGAGGCGGCGTCTGCGCCAACTCACGTTGACGAAGAGCAGGCAGAAACGTCAGAGCCTGAAGAAGCGGAAGAATTTGATGCTGTGCCAACGGCTGAAATGCCTGCGGTTTCGACGGCACCGCCTGCTGAAGGAACTGAAAGCGAAATACCCGGATTCCAGCCGCTGGTTCCACCTCCTCCGCCTGCCCCTCCGTTCTTTGCCTCATCCGGGGCACAGAACGATCTGAGTTCAACGCCTAAAGATGAGCCGCCTATCGCTGCGCCGGTCTTCGCCGCTCCGATTGTCGAACCGCCGCGCCCGGCGCAACCGATAATGTCCGTGCCAACGCCTGCCAGCGAAACGGAACAGCGCGCTCATAACGACGCCAGACGTTTCGCGCGTTTGCTGGTTTCGGAAATCAAGCTTTACAACGCGGCGAAGGTCAATGAAGGCCGCCGCAGCTTCGATCTTTACGAGCGACTGAAAGAGGAAATTGATCGCAGCCGCAAGGTTTACGATAAACGGGTTTCGCCCGCAGTCGCGACGAAGTTCGATTACTTTTATGACGAACTGGTTCAAACCCTGGCCGAAGGCGACGTGGCCAAGTTAGGAGCCAACTGTCCCGGTCCGGTGATGCTCGGATCGTGATCAAAGAAAATTTGGCGGGAAGGCGGGGAGACGAGAAGACTGGGAGAACGTTGAACCTGAATTCTTCTTTTCTCTCGGCCTCGCCGCCAACCAACCTATCAGTCATTCCTGCCAACCAATCACCCCCTGATTAAATCCGAATCGTCGTCATTAAATTGCCGCCCCTTTGGCTGAAGCATTACAAGGAGCCTGGATTTATGAACATCTTCCCCAATGTCGTTTCGTTACCTCGCCACAGCAAAATATTGATCGTAGTTCTGTTGATTTCATTGACAGCCATTTTCCAGACGCCGCGCAATCGCGCTGCCGCGCAAGGAAGATCAGGGGCGCAACAGCTTCGCACAGCGGTCGGTGCAAACTCCGAAACCGAATTGCAAAAGGTTGAAAACACTTTTGCGGGAACCGAATCAGCGGCATTGGCTCGATTGCTGCGCGGGTATCTGCGTTTGCAGACGAAAGATTTCGCGACAGCGGCGAGTGTTTTGAATGATACGAACATCGCGCGCCTGACCGGGCTTGGCGATTACGCCGCTTACTATCGCGGGCAAGCGCTTCAGGAATCGGGTCAGACGGAACAGGCCGAACGCGAATTTCGGCGGCTGGCTCAAAATTACCCGACTTCACTTCTGGCGCGCACTGCCGTTTTACAAGCGGCGGGTTCGGCGATGAATCGTGGCGATTATCAAACTGCGGTTGATGGTTTGGCCGCTTTGTCCGAGCGGAACGATGGAACCGCTCTGAAGCTCCGAGCCGACGGCCTGGAAAAACTCGGGCGCACGAACGAAGCCGTGCTGACGCTTCGCAAACTTTATTTCGATGCGCCTCAATCTCCTGAAGCCGAGAAAGTCAGTCAACGCATAAGCGAAATGGGCGGTTCAACCACTGCCGGCGATGTGTCGCAGCTAAGGCGAAGGGCGGATAAGTTATACGAAGCGAGATTGTATGCGCTGGCCGCTCCCGCTTATGAACAGATTCCGCGTCAATTCCCGAACGCGGCCAGCGACGATGCTCTGCTGCGGGCGGGCATCTGTTATTACAAAGCCAATTCGTTCAAAGAATCGGCGGATGCGCTGATGAAAGTTCGCGCGCGCACGCCGAAGCTGGCGACGGAAACTCTGTACTACCTCGGTCTGGCTCAGCTTTCGTTGAGAGACGAGGGCGCGGCGCTTGGGACACTGGCTGATCTTCGCAAAGCTTCTACGGACAACGAATATATTGGCGAATTGCTTTTTTCGATTGGCCGTTATTACGAAAAGCGCGCTCGTAACGATCAAGCGGCGGCTTTCTATTCGCAATTGGTCAGGCAGTTCCCGCGTTCGGACAAAGCCGACGAAGCGCATTTTTGGCTGGCGTGGCGCGCTCATGAATCAAAGGATTGGGCGAATGCATCGCGTTTGTTGATCGAACACGTTGCCAATTTCGGCCATGTCACAGACACGCGCGGCACGGCTGCTTTCTGGGCGGCTTACGATGCGGAAAAAGCGGGAGACAAAGCGCGCGCGCTGACCATGTATCAGGCGCTGTTGAAACGTTATGGAGCCGGGTGGTTCGGTTTGAATGCCGAACGCAGGATCGAACGTCTGACAAAAGAAGGCGTCAGATTCAGAACTGCCGATTCCGACCTGCTGTTGCGTCGTGCCGTCGAAGGCTTGCAGGGAATAAACATCGTGCAGGAGACAATCAAAGACGCCAACCTTGAGCGAGTGCGGAAAGCCGAACAGTTGATGCAAATCGCATTGCACCAAACGGCAATGACCGAATTGGACGCCGCCAGAGAGAAAGCGCCGGATTCACCGATCGTCAATTTGCGCATTGCTCAAATCTTTCGCGCCAACGGCGAAAATGTTGCGGCAATCAACGCTCTCAAACGCGCTTATCCCGATTACGGCCAGACCTTGCCTGAGGAAATGTCGCGAGAGGCCTGGGAGATTTTCTATCCGCTGAAATGGTGGTCGAACATCAGGGAAGAAGCCAATCGTCACAACCTGGACCCATACCTGATCGCAGGCATCATTCGACAGGAAACGGTGTTCAATCCGATGGCGCGCAGCCGGGCCAACGCATTGGGATTGATGCAGCTATTGCCCAGCACTGGCCGAGCGGTTGCTCGACAAACCAATCTGGGCGGCGGCAGCATCACTTCAAACGACCTGTTCAACCCGATTCTCAACATCCAACTCGGCACGGCTTATGTCCGGCAATTGATGAGCGATTTCAACCGCATCGAATACGTCGCCGCCGCCTACAACGGCGGACCGACGCGAGTTCGCCGCTGGGTAAGAGAACTGCCTGCCAACGATATCGAAGAATGGGTTGAAGCAATTCCGTTGAGCGAAACACGGCTTTACGTTCAGGGCGTCTACCGCAATATGCGAATCTATCAGCGCCTTTACGATGAACAAGGTCGTTTTCACAGCAATGTGCCAGGACGTTGATAATCGCTTCATCAACTCAATCCGATTTCAGAATCAGATTTCGCCAGCCATCAATGCTCGCCTGCCAACCTGCTGGTATAAGCGTTGTTGATCCGTATTCGACGACGATGGCTGGGACGTGTATGGTTGCGCCCGGCTGCAATTCGGCGCGGTCATAAACGCTCAGCTTGCGTCGCTTGTCTCCCATCCAGACCAGCGCGTCGCGTTGCGATTTTGCTTTGTGACGGCGGAATGTTTTCTCGCGTTTAAGTTGCGGTTTGTCCGTCAGGCCGATGGCTCGCAATCGCACGCTGACTATTTCGACAGGCTTTTGTTCGTCGGCGTGGCCATATCGTTCGCGATGCGATTGGTGAAAACGGGAAACGGCATTGGCATCGGCGGCGATTTCCAACTCGAAAGATTGTCCGCGATACCGCATTGCCAACAAGCGGACGAATTTCATCTGCTCAGGCGCGAACCCTTCAGCGCGCAAATCCGCTCCCGCGTGTTTTTCCATCGCGACCAGTTCGCGTTCGATCTGACGCGGCAGATTTTTCTGCCCGTCAATCAACGTCATTACCGTGCGGGAATAATCCTTGATGACATCGGCCAGCAGAACTCCAAGAGCTGAGAAAGCTCCGGGGAATGACGGAATCAACACTCGCGGAATTCTCAGGGCGGAAGCCAGCGCCGCCGCGTGCAATCCTCCGGCTCCGCCAAAACTGACCAGCGAAAACCGTCGCGGGTCGTGTCCACGTTCGACGGAAACCAGCCGCAACGCCTGTTCCATATTCGCGTTGGCTACGCGAATGACGCCCAGCGCGGCCTGTTCGCGAGTAACCAATTTCGATGAAGCCCGCGACAGATCGTCTGCCAGACGATCAACAACGGCTGCGGCGCGAAATTCATCCAGCGGCATTTCACCTGCCAGCAATCCGCTTCCCGCGAATCTGCCCAAGACCAGGTTGGCATCGGTCACTGTTGGCCGAGTGCCGAAACCGTAACAGGCGGGGCCTGGATCGGCTCCGGCGGATTCCGGACCGACTCTGAGCGCGCCGCCTTCGTCAACATAAGCAATCGAACCGCCTCCGGCTCCGACCGTGTGAATATCCAAAACCGGTACGGCAACAGGCAATCCGGTAATTTGCGATTCGTTTGTCGTGCGCGCCTGACCGCGACACAGAGCGACATCGGTTGAAGTCCCGCCCATGTCGAAGGTGATGATGTCCGAAACATCGGCGAGTTCAGCCACGCGCATCGCTGCGACAACTCCGCCCGCAGGGCCGGAAAGAATTGTTCGCACTGGTTCGCGTGCGGCTGTTTCAGCCGAAATCGAACCGCCTGACGATTGCATGATCCTCAAACGGTTCTCGTCTTGATTGCGAAGTTCGCGCGGCAATCCTTCGACGAGTTTGTCCAGATAATCGCTGACCAGCGGCGCCAGATAAGCGTTGATGGCGACGGTCGAAGTCCGCTCATATTCGCGATATTCGGGCAGGATTTGATGCGAAACGGAAATCGGCAAACCGGTGGATTCCAAAGCCTCTGCGATTCTCTTTTCGTGATCGGGATTGGCGAATGAAAACAACAGCGAAACAGCGATGGATTCAACTTCGGCTCGTTTCAGCTTTTTTATCAGCGAAGCCAGTTCGCGCTGCGTCAAGGGTTCAATAACTTTGGCTTCGGCGGACACGCGCTCTTTCACGCCGAATCGCAATTCACCGGGAATTAACGGCGTCGGTCGAATGACTGCCAGATTGTAAAGATCAGGTCTGGCTTGTCTGCCAATTTCAATGACGTCTTCAAACCCGGCGGTCGTGACCAGCGCGGTGCGAGCGCCTTTGCGTTCGAGCAAGGCGTTGGTTGCCACGGTCGTTCCGTGAACAACTTCAGCGGCGTCAGTTTCGATTTCGCCGAATTCATCATTCATTTGGTCAAGCGCAATCGCCAGGCCGGTCAGGATGGCTTGAGCCGGAGCTTGCGGTGTTGAAGAGACTTTGAACGAGAGTTGGTGGTTTTTGAAAATTACTATGAAATCAGTGAAAGTGCCGCCTGTGTCCACGCCTATGCGAAGCCGATGGCGCGACATTTTTGTTTTTTGGGTCATTATTTCTTCTCTATCAGTATCAGTGACCTGCGTGCGTCAAAGACCTTTACCCTGTGCCGATTCGATTCCGTTTGAAAAATAATGAAACCTCTGCCGCACTCTGGCGTTTAGCAGGGCTGAGTTTGTGCGACGCGCTCGGCGCGAAAGTTGAACTCACTGGGAAATTTTCGACGAACGCGTCGCCATGAACTTCACTCCCCGACTTGCTCAAGAACTTCGGCGTAGTCGGCTCAAACCAAAAGTTGAATGCGCCGTAACCTCACTTCACAGTTTGGCGCGCTCAATTCTAAGAACAATTATTCAAAACTGCGATAAAAATTTACGACGATCGAATTTGTAATTGAAGTTGCGAAAAAATTCGCCACTGTTTGGCCTGCCCCGAAATAATTCGGCTCACTCGGAGCTTCGTCAGGCTTGTTTTGTTGTTGTCAGACTGACTAAAACCGCGCTTCACATTGCGAGATGAACTGGAAATTTGCAAGCGCAATTCTGTTACTCAATTGCTGGCTTGGCGCCGGACCGGTTGTCATTCGACAGCCAGTCCAGCCGGCTGTCTTCACAACTGCGCCAAAAATCGTCAAGTCGCAACTGAAATTCGATGGCGGTGAAGATCTGACTGTGAGTGGGAGCGCGGCGCTGACTATCACGCGAGCTAACGAGAATGATTCGATGACGGGCACGCTGGTTTACACATTGTCCGATGACGAAAGGCGTAAAATCGCCGACCGTTCGGGCAAAGCCTTGAATGACCTCCCGTCCAAAATCATCCAAAAGAATTTGACGGCAAATTTTCAACGTGATTCAGCCTGTCCGATAATCAAGGTTCAAGTCGCCATCAAAGAGGCTGAATTCATCGGCGCAAAACTGAGTTTCGACCGCGTGACGCTTGATATCTTTGAATCGCCAAACCGATTGAACCAGCTTTTTTGCGGTTGGACGCGACAGATAAATGTGAAGCGTCAACGTTTGGGCATCATCGCAGCAATCAATCGTTTGATAGCGCCGGAGAAAGATGAAGTTGAAAATGATGCTACAAACCCGTAAGCTATCGCTCCCAGTTGCCCCATACTCATTTACCTTACCGAATCTGAATCAGCCGATCTCATTTCTGGCTATCACGATTCCGGCAAAAATTCGATCACGTTTTAATCTCACTTTGATCCGGGAAAACCCCTTTGAATCAAAAATCACGTTTTGGAGGTAGAAAAAGATAGATATGAACACCAAATTTATGAAAGCTGCTTGTGGGCTGCTTTGTCTGTTCGGTATGACCATCGTTGCCAATGCTCAAGCACAACAGGCCACGCCAAAACCGGTGGCATACACCACCGCTCCCAAATTGGTCATTGCCAAACTCAGGAATGGTGAACAGGATGTTCACGACATACGCGGCAAAGTTTCTTTCACCATCACCGCCGCAAACTCCGACGACACCATTGTCGGAAATCTGAGTTATTCAATTCCTGATGCCGACCGGCAAAAAATCGCTGCGGTTTCTGGAAAGGCGCTCAATGCAGTTCCCGCTACGGTGACTCAAAAAGACGTCATTGCCAGTTTTCAGAAAGCGACCGCGCCTCCGGTTTTGCATCTGGAAATCAACGCGATGGATATGGATGTCGCCGGTTTGAAGATGCGATTTAACCGCATCGTCCTGGACGTCAATTCTCGTGAAGGCGGGAATGTGGCTTTCTATTCCAATGAGGAAATGGAAGCGCTAATCACCGTCTGGGCCAGACAGATTCTTAATGGCCGTTCGCGACGTGGCGTTATTGCTCGTATGAACAAGGTCATCAACGGCGAGCCGGAATAATATTTTCTTCAGCGACTTCAGTCATTTTCAATCAATGACTGAAGTCGCTGAATCAATCAAGCTTCGGGCTTGCGGGAGAAGTCAGGCCGATTGGCCGTCGCAGTGTGGAGGGGCACCAGACTTCGCCGTGCCAACGACCGAAGCTTCTCCCTCCAGTTTTTCCCTTCTGGCAGTTGGGATTTTTTGGGCGGACGAAACGGATAGTCTTGACCGTTCCAAAAACGAAATGACAATTGCCGTTATGTATTCTGTGCTGACTCAAATCCTCATAAGCCTTCTCTTCTCATCTGCGTTAGCAGTCAGCCCACCATCCGCCTTTTCGCAATCATCACCCGGTCAGAACAGCAACTTAAACAACTATCATCGCCTTTCAATCAGTGGCTGGCTTGAGAACAACAATGGAAGATTGCGCCTGATTCTGAACAATGATTCCGGACAACAATTTCACGGACTTGCCAAAATCGGATTGGGCGACAATGAAGAGCAAAAGGAAATCGGACAAATTCAGTTGGCGCTTCCAGCCCGTGAGTTGAGCTTGATGGAAATCACAGGTGTCAATCCTTCGGGCAACCAATACTCGCTGTCTGTTTATGATCAAAGAGGGGTAAGAGTCTTTTTCAAAATAGCTCCTTTGCGTGCCGTATTCGATTCAACTCCGGCAATTACAGTCGCCTTGCTGCCCGTGCAACTGCAACGTTCAAAGGCAAGCCCATTGATCATCACAGGCAATGGCTCGGCGATTGTCAGTCCCGCGGCAAACGATACGGATGAGTTTGCGCGCGTGGCCACGCAGGTTCAGGTTCAGGCTCGCCTTTTGGCGAACGAAGAAGCAAACGATTCGTTCATTCTTTTGTTTGAGCTTCGCGCTCAACGCCCGGTTTACAACGCAACGATTTCGATGACCGCCGGCAAAATCAAAGAGCGCAAACCGATCAGCGTCAATCTGCAATCTCAGGCTGAATTCAAACTGCCGAACCGGTTGGACAGCGATAAAATCAGTTACTTGGTGACCGGAAAAAACGGAAAGGTGCTGGCAAAGGGCGAACTGGATTTGCAGCAGTTGATGGCTGACGATTACGTCGCCGTTGCCGATATTCGCACTGATCGTTCGGTATACAATCCCGGCGAAACAGTTCGAGTGACTATATTGCAGGAAGGCAGGACCAGAGCCGGTTATCGTTTGGAAGTCGCCGCGCGACATGGCCAGAATCAAAATATTTTCCAGGATCAGAAATCCGTCAGCGCCAACGATCAGCACAATTCGTTTGAGTTCGTTATCGCGATTCCGAACAACGTAATTCTGCCGCTGGTTTTTGAGTTCAAGATTTATGATGCCGAAACAGGCTTATTGTTTGATTCCGGGGAGCGCGAAATCCCAATGACCGAGACAAAATCTCAGCAAAAGGGTTGAACTTTGTTCGCTGGGCGTCACGAAGTTGTAAAAACTTTTCTCCTGTTTTATCAAGAGATTGCGCCAATCCATTGTTGTGGTTAAAATGCTTGTGAGTCGTCCCCGAGCCAAACGTCACCTGCATCCGGGCTCAGGTAAGCAACAGGTACATAATAAAAATTGCCAGCCAGGAGCGAAGTCTTCCTTAATATTGATTTTTCCCCGCACCATAGCGGGAAATGCGAAGGGGGCAACGATGTCAAAGAACTCATTTTCTCGACCGGTGGTTCTCGCAATCTCCTTCATATTGTTGTGTCTGGCTGCTGTTTCCGCACAACAGAATGGGGATGGCAAACAAGATCAAAATACTAAATCGTCGCCCTCCACTGCGGTTCAATCGCAAGGGCAACAATCGCCAACCAAACCCAATCGCCCGACTGGCGATGATCAGGACAGGGTTGTAATCCCCACTGAATTAGTATCGCTGACAGTCACGGTCACTGATCCATACAATCGCCTGGTAACCGGCCTGGATAAACACCACTTCGAAATATTTGAAGACAAGGTCAAACAGAACATCACTCATTTCAGCGATGATGACGTGCCGGTGAGTCTGGGAATTGTCTTTGACGTTTCAGGCAGCATGAAAGGCAAGCTGGATCGTGCGCGTGATGCGTTGCGGGCCTTCATTCAGACCAGCCACGGTGATGACGACTTTTTCCTGGTTGGATTCAACCAGCGCGCCAACCTTCTGGCTGAGTTCACCGATGGCGACACACTCACCAACAAACTTCATCTGATCGAACCCAAAGGCCAAACGGCGGTTTACGATGCCGCTTATTGGGCAATCGAAAAGGTCAAGCAAGGCCGTCATACCAAACGAGCTTTGCTGCTGATTTCGGATGGACAGGACAATTCATCGCGTTACACTTACGGCGAATTGCGCAAGCTGCTGAAAGAAGCTGGCGTACAAATTTATTGCATAGGTATTGTCGAAATGGGTGGCGGTTCGGGCGGCACGCTGGATATGCAGGGACAATCCATACTGGAAGAGATTTCACAGGTCACAGGCGGCAAGGCATTTTTCCCGCGCTCTGCGGCTGAGTTGGAAGACGCCACGACACGCATCGCCCTGGAGCTTCGCCATCAATACAGCATCGGCTACACCCCAACTAACGAAAATAAAGATGGTCAATGGCACAAAATCAAAGTGAGCGTCAAACCTCCAAAAGGATTGCCGAGCTTAAAGGTTCAACATAAGGAAGGTTATTACGCAGTCCCAACCAGACAATAGCTTCTATTGAAATTGGCAAGATGAAAAGCGAAGAGCGCGGCAGTAAAAGCCTCACTCTTCGCTTTTTTCATTTGCTTCGTCTGCATCGGCTGAATCACTTTCGCCTTCGGCCTCTTCGGATGCGGCGTCACTTTTCTTTTTCCTACCTTTGCTTTTTTTCTCTTTGCTGAAACTGGCCAGAGCTTTTTCTTCGGTGTCGTAACTTTCAATCAAATCCAACAGTTGAGTGATTCTCAATGCGCCGTAAACACGATCAGTCACTCCAACCAATTTCAACACCCCTCCGGATTCGCCGACTCGTTTGAAAGCGCGGACAATTTCTCCGATTCCCATGCTGTCAATGATCGGCACTTCTGTCAGGTTGAGCAGGATTTTATCCGTGCCCGCCGAAAGTACCTTATCCACAAGCATCTGCAATTGAAAACCGCCCTGTCCTTTAATGAATTTGCCGCGCATATCCAGCGACGCGATAGTTCCAGCGTAATGAATTCCTATAGTCAACATATTGGGGTTTTATTGTTTTGTCAGTTACTGTTTGCGGGTTGTGGATTGAGAAAAGGTCATTGCTAGCCGGGCAAAACCTCTGTTCTGCACAAGCTTATGAGAGCCAAAACAGGACGCGAGTCGTATGCTCTTTCCAATTCACAATCCGGGAAAAGCAACGACATTTTACCCGACAATGCCCTAAGTTGCTAACGAGTTCCTGATTTGACTACCTTTGCAAAAAGACTGACCGGTGTTTATGATTTCGGCTTGCTTCCGCACTAATGAAATCAGCAGTAATCATAAATTTACAGGTGAATGTTGAAGATCATCCGCGAAGTTCACGAAGAGACACGCATGGAGTCAGAGATTCCGTCGTGTCTCTTCGTGTTCTCCGCGAATGCCTCTGAGGTGAATAATGTCAGAACGCTTTGATGTGACGGTCATTGGCGCCGGGCCGGGAGGTTATGTTGCCGCGATACGCGCCGCACAGGTTGGTTTGAAAACCGCGATCATCGAAAGAGACAAGGATTTGGGCGGAACTTGTTTGTTAAGAGGATGCATTCCAACAAAGGAGCTTCTTCATTCCGCGCACGTTTACGATTTAATCAGCGATCCAAATGAATTCGGCGTCAGCGTGGAAGGTTTCAAACTCCATTTCAACAAAGTCATGGAGCGGAAAAACAAGGTCGTCGGCAAATTGGCCAAAGGCGTCGAGTTCCTGATGAAAAAGAACAAGATCACCGTCTTCAAAGGTCATGGCCGATTGGAAGGCAAAGGCCGCGTGACAGTGAATTCCGCCGACGGCAAGATCACAGAAGTTCCAACCAAAAACATCATCATCGCAACCGGATCGGCTCCCAGGTTTTTGCCGGGACTGGAAATCAAATCCCCGCGCATTGTCACCAGCGATGAACTGCTGGATTTCGATCACGTGCCGAAATCGCTGGTCGTGCTTGGCGCAGGAGCGGTCGGAGTTGAATTCGCCTCGGTTTTCAAACGCTTCGGTTCTGACGTGACGATCATTGAAATGCTGGACCGGCTGGTTCCGATTGAAGACGCTGAAACTTCCGCCGAATTGCAAAAGGCTTTTCGCAAACGCGGAATCACTGTGATGACCAGCACAAAATTCGAAGCCGCGAAAATCAGCGCCAAAGATGTCGAAATCAGTTACACCGACGCCGAAGGCAAAGCCGGAAAGATCAAAGCCGAAACTTTGCTGGTGGCGATTGGCCGTCGTCCTGTGACGGACGGTTTGGGATTAAACAATACCAGATGCGAAGTTGATCGCGGTTACATCGGCGTTGACGAATTCATGCGGACGAACGAGCCGAATGTTTACGCCATCGGCGATGTAGTGGCTACTCCGTGGCTGGCTCACGTGGCTTCGAAGGAAGGATGTCTGGCCGCCGAACACATTGCCGGGCGAAATCCTCGTCCGATCAATTACGACCTGGTTCCCAACTGCACTTACTGCGAGCCTGAAATCGGCAGCGTCGGTTTGACCGAAGCAAAAGCGAAGGAAAAAGGTTTTCAGGTCAAAGTCGGCAAGTTTCCCTTCTCCGCTCTGGGAAAAGCGATGATCATTGGCGAAACTGAAGGCTTCGTGAAGGTCGTGGCCGACGCGAAATACGACGAAGTTCTGGGAGTTCACATCATCGGCCCGCACGCCACTGATCTGCTGGCCGAAGCCTGCGTGGCAATGGGATTGGAAGCGACCGCCGAAGAATTCGGTCACATTATGCACGCTCATCCAACGCTGTCCGAAGCCGTGATGGAAGCGGCGGAAGCCGTTCACGGAATGGCGACGAGTATTTGAAATGCGGCAAGCTTTAGGCTTGTCATTGTTTTTTTGAGTAATCATTTGAATAAGTAAAGGGCTGTTGAAGCGTCCGCGACAAGCATTCAGCTTGTCGTAAATTCAGTAAGGAGAGAAGAATGGCAACTGATATTTTGATGCCTCAGATGGGCGAATCCATCGCTGAGGGAACGATTGTTAAATGGTTGAAGAAGGTCGGCGACAGCGTTCAGAAAGACGAGCCGCTGCTGGAAATTTCCACCGACAAGGTTGACGCGGAAGTTCCGTCAACCGCAGGCGGCGTGCTGTTGGAAATTCTGGCTCAGGAAGGCGAAACCGTCGGAGTCAATTCCGTCATCGCCCGCGTGGGTGAAGCGGGCGACTCTGCCGCGCCTGCGGCCAAAGCTGAAGAAGCCAAACCTGCGCCCGAACCTACTCCGGCTGCGCCTCCCGCGCCATCGGCTCCGGCGGCTCCGGCTGCGCCTGCCTCACCTGCTGCTTCGGCGGCGGCAGAAGAATCCGATGGAAAGAAAGTTCGCTCTTCTCCGTTGGTTCGTAACATCGCCCGCGAACACGGCGTCAATCTTGAAGAAGTTCCGGGCACGGGACTTGGCGGACGAGTAACCAAAGACGACATTCTGGGATTCATCGAACAGCGCAAAGGCGGAGTTGCTCCGGCTGCTCAACCCTCTGCCGCGCCTGTTTCCGCTCCGGCTCCCGCGCCGGTTGCGCCGCCGCCGGTTTCAGCGCCTGCAGTTCCGGCTTATGGTTCCGGCGACCGCGTCAGCATCGAACCGATGAGCAATATGCGCCGCAAGATCGCCGAGAATATGCTCAACAGCCGTCGCACTTCGGCGCATGTGACGACTTTCTTCGAAGTTGATTTCACGAACATCGCCCGATTGCGCGATCGCGTCAAGAAACAGTTCGAGGCGCAAAACGGTTCGAAGCTGACCTTCCTGCCGTTCATCATCAAAGCCACGATTGACGCTTTGAAAGCTATTCCGGTCGTCAACGCTTCGTCCGACGGCGAAAACATCATCTACAAACACGATTACAACATCGGCATTGCCGTGGCGCTGGATTGGGGTTTGATCGTGCCGGTCATCAAACAGGCTGACGCTTTGAGCATCACCGGCCTGGCCCGCTCTTCGCAGGATTTGGCCAATCGCGCCCGCAGCAAACAACTGAAACCGGACGAAATTTCCGGCGGCACTTTCTCCATCACCAACTTCGGTTTGTATGGCGGTTACAC
>CAYRQB010000123.1:0-16018 GCA_964426025.1 uncultured Heliomicrobium sp. | reverse complement strand
GGTTGGCGGCGACTCCCAGAAAGACTGCGGGCAGCCAGATCGCCAGCATGCACAGCGGATACAGGATGACGGTCTTTTTGAAATGCTGAACTCGCTGAGCCGTCAGGCAGAAGATAATCATGTGCGGAAAGTTGATCGAAGACAGCGGAATGAACGTGTAGCTGAAAAAATACAGCGGCGAGATTTTCTCGCGCGTCAACAGCGAAGTCGTCGTCGGCGAAGCCAGCATCTCGTTCATAGCTTTGCCGAACCCGCCCATTCCTGCACCGATCACGGCCAGAGCAATCGCGCCGAAAATCAGAAACAACGTCGTTTGAAAAGTATTGACCCACGCCGTTCCGCGCATCCCGCCGAAAAAGACGTAGCTCATGACGACCATTGCCACGATTGCGCCGCCGATCCAGAAAGGAACTCTTCCGCCGCTGATGGCATACAGCGTTGTGCCTCCTCCCATCACGCCTATGATGATGTAAGGAACCAGCAGCGCGGCCTGGACTGTTGTGATTACGGTTCCGATGTGGCTGCATTCCCAACGGTCGCGAAACATCTGCACAGGAGTCATAAAGCCGAATCGTTTGCCCAGCGCCCAGACTCGCGTGCCGATCAGAAACAACGAAATCGGAACGATCAGCGCCGATGACGAAGCCATCAATCCATAAGTCACTATCCCGTTTGAAAAGGCATGACCCGAAGAACCAAGAATGGCGAAGGCTGTCATGTTCGTGCCGAACAGCGACATCAGAAAAACGAAATTGCCCAGCGAACGATTGGCCAGAAAGTAATCTTCAGCCGGATGATCGCCGGCTTTGCGACGGAAAGCGAAGATGCCGATGTAAAGGACTGTGGCCAGGTAGGCGAAAACAAAAAGGGCGGGAATCACTGTTGCCCTCCCGATTGCGGATTGGCATCAGTGGTTTCGACTTGTTCAAGTTCGTAAGGCCAGGTGAATTTCACCAGCAGCCACATCAAACCCGAAATCGCCAGCGTGTAAACCAGGTGATAGAACAATCCGACGGGCAAAAATCCGAAAACCAGCGGCGTTGGCTTGTTCCAGAACCAGAAATCCTGATGCAGCAGATACAGCGCGATGATGAGGGCGATCAAAAATCGTTTCATTGTTTGGGTGTTTGTTTCAGTTTGCTTTGCGGATAAGGCGGCGAGGAGCCGATGGTTCGACGTATTCGATTTCCTGTTGATGGCTTAACGCTTCCAGCGCGGCGTCAACTTCTTCGGGGTCAACTTCCAGAACATACATCCGCGACAATTCTTCGTCGGTTTCGTCGGGAAAGGTTTGGACGACCGATTCAATGCCGGGCGCATCGGCCAATACTTTTTTCAGCTTGTTCTGTTTGACGCCTGCGGCCAGTTTCATATTCAGATGGACGCCGCGCTTCGTTTGTGGTGTTGCCATAACTTTTCCTTCTCAGGCTCACGAAAATTTATGCGAATAAGAAACGAATTAGCCATTAGCCATCGGCCATTAACAATTAGCAGGCAGGTGAAGAGCTATTCTCCTGCCCATTGATGGATAATGGCTGATTGTTAATGGCTAAACACGAGTTCGAGAAATTCCTTTTTGGATAAAGATTTGTACAAGATGAATTTCCGACCGCGCTTCCCCCTATTAACTCGCTGCGTTCAGGATAACGCCGCAATCAGGTTCAGTAAACCCGCGCCGAATTCGTTGGTGGTTTTCTTGCCTTTCATTGCCGGAATCTTGGTTGCGGCAGATTTCAATTTGGCCGCGACTTGTTTGGCGGTGATACCGGGGTTTTTGGCGAAAACCAGCGCTGCCGCCGCCGCCGCGTGCGGAGTCGCCATCGAAGTCCCGCTCCAGCTTGCGTATTCGATTTCGTCCGATCCGCGAACCAGCGAAGGTTTCATCGGCAAGGTCGAAAGAATGCCGTGTCCCGGAGCGGCGATGTCAATGTGTCTGCCCGTATTTGAAAAGAACGCGCGCTGATTGCTTTTGGTCGTTGCGCCGACGGCGAAAACTCCTGGGAAACCTCCGGGGTATTCTTTGGGATTGCCGTCTTCAAATTCGTTGCCCATGGCGGCGACGACCAAACAGCCTGCATCCATCAACCGTTTCAACAGCATTTCTTCAGTGCGGTCGCGGAAAGTTCCGCCAATGCTCAGATTGACGACTTTGACGCCGTTTTGTCGAGCGGCGTTCAGAGCGCGTTGGTACATCACCGTGTCAACGTAAAATTCTCCGTCGGTCGGATCGGGCGTGTCGCCGAAAATTTTCCAGATCATCAAATCCGGTTTGCAAATTCCGGCAATTCCGATCTTGTTGTTGATTTCGGCGGCGATGATTCCGGCGACGTGCGTGCCGTGACCGATGATGTCTGTCGAACCCGCTCCGTCGTGAACATATGATGACACGACGTTTTTCAAATCCGGATGAGTCAGATCAATGCCCGTGTCCATCACGGCGACTTTGACCGAGCCGGCGTCAGGCAATTGCTCAATCTGAGTCCAGCCGATGGTCTTCAATCCCCATTGCTGA
This sequence comes from uncultured Heliomicrobium sp., assembly GCA_964426025.1. Classification (GTDB taxonomy): domain Bacteria; phylum Acidobacteriota; class Blastocatellia; order RBC074; family RBC074; genus RBC074. The sequence goes on along the minus strand of CAYRQB010000123.1, from coordinate 13,506 downwards.
GCCAGAAATTTGTCTGAAGTCGTCTTCTTCGCTTTCGACGCAGCCATCCAACGCGCGGGTACGCGATGCGCGTATTCGATGCCGGGAGTGTTGTTCAATTCCTTTTCTATTTTTTTCAGGTCGGCGGATTTGGCCAGACGCAGCACATTGATGCCGCGCAAATCTTCGTTTTCTGAATCGCGAACGCTGAGCGAGAAAGAGACTGCTGTCGAATTGGGCGCGACGGCCAGAGCGCGCCCGCTGGTCATGCGCGAAAAGACCGGAACCACTTCTCTGAGCACATCGTTTTGGCGCAGAAATTCAAACGGGCTTTCGACGGCTTCTGGCAATCGGAACGAAGCGACAGCCGACACGCGCGCTCGCCTGACATCCGGAACATTGGTGACTACATCTTCCTTGCACCTGACGATCAATGTGCCGGGCATGAAATCTTTCTGCTCGGACGCGGAATGAGTGTGCGCCGAAATTTGAACAAACTTTCTAGCTGCTTTGGCTGCGGACTTTTTGCTTGGCATCGAGTTCTCCTTAAATACGGTTTTCACCGCTTTTCTACTTCTGTTGATAATTTTCCTGAAGGAACGATTATTGACTGAGACGCACGGTAATATCCCACAACGGTTCAGACGCCCGCAACAACTTTCTGAACCAAGCCGCCGGTTGATTCGTAGGAGAAGGCTGAAACCAAATAAAGTGGAATTCAGTCAATAGTTGAGGGCGTTACACATCGCGCACTATTTGATTTAGAATCTCGATTCACGAAACAATCACTTAAAAATTTGAATATAGACAGGAAACAAGTTATGCGTTTCAGTAAAATCTTTTCGGCGGTTTTTGCCGTCAGCGCCTTCTTCTGCCTAATCAACATCGTTCAAGCTCAAACCACCAGCACCATCACCGGCAAAGTGAGGGATCAAAATGGCGCTGTGATCGTCGGCGCAAAAGTCACGGCGCGAAGCCTGGAAACCAACTTCACGCGTTCGGCGGTGACTGACGGCGAAGGTCGTTACACCTTCGCCGAACTCAGGGTTGGCGCTTACGAAGTTCGCGCCGAACAGGATGGCTTCAAACCGCGCGTCAAAAAACTGAGTCTGGCAATTGGCGAAACCGTGGCGATGGATTTGTCATTGGAGATTGCCGTCACAGCCACCATAGACGTTGTTGATTCGACGCCGCTGGTCAATACGCAAACTTCGGAGTTGAGCTATCTGGTCGGCGAAAAGGCGATCAGGGAATTGCCGCTCAACGGTCGCAATTACACCGATCTGGCCTTGCTGCAACCCGGGGTGACAGCATTCCAGCAACGCGACGGCGGATCGGTTGTCGCGCACGGTTTGGGCATGAGCATCAACGGCCAGGACATACGCTCGAATGTTTACCTGTTGGACGGCACGCTGCAAAACGATTTCACCAACAGCCCGGCGGGCAGCGCGGCCAGTACAGCGCTTGGCACTGAAACCATCCGCGAATTCCGCGTCGAAGCGAATTCGTATTCAGCCGAATTCGGTCGCAATTACGGCGGACAGATCAACGCCATCAGCAAATCCGGTTCGAACCAATACCACGGATCGCTTTATCATTTTCTGCGCAACGACAACATGGATGCGCGCAACTTTTTCGACCGCGAACCGATTGGCAAACCCGAATTCAAACGCAACCAGTTCGGCGGAACCGTCGGCGGTCCAGTCAAATCGGATAAGACATTTTTCTTCGCCGGATACGAAGCATTGATCGAACGGTTGGGACGCAACATCAATTCCTTTGTGCCGGATGCGAATGCGCGGCAGGGAATTTTGCCCGGTGCGACGGTGACTGTTAATCCGGCCATCAGACCTTACCTTGATCTGATTCCATTGCCGAACGGCCCCGGCATCGGCGGCGGTTTGGCCAATTACTTTTTCGGTTTCAAACAAACGATTGACCAGCACTTCGCTCAGGGACGAGTTGATCACATTTTCAACGACGCCCACCAAATCTTTGCGCGTTACACATTCGACAACGCGAATCAGGATTTACCGACCGATTATCCGCAATTCCCGCGCTCGTTCATTTCGCGCAATCAATTCACGACGATTGAGCATAGCTGGGTGATGTCGCCCCGAACGATCAACAAGATGCGATTCGGTTTCAGTCGCACGCGCGTCGGACAGGACGTTCAGGCAAACGTTCCGTCAACTGTCGCGCCGTTCGTGCCCGGACGATTGATCGGCGACATTGACATCGGCGGAATGCAACGCTTCGGCCCTCAGACTTCGGTCAACGTGCAATTGACGCAGAACGTTTTCAGCTTCAGCGACGATCTGACTTACACGCGCGGACGCCATCTGTTGAAGTTCGGCGGAATGGTCGAACGTTATCAGGACAACATGGTCAACCCGACCTTCTCGCTTGGCATTTACAATTTTCCGGACCTGCGCTCGTTTCTGGAAAACAGGCCGAACCGTTTCATAGGCCTGACGCCTGAAGCTCAGTTCGACCGTTACTGGCGCTTCTTGCTTTTCGGTTTTTACGCTCAGGACGATTTCAAAATTCATCCGCGCCTGACGCTCAATTTCGGATTGCGTTACGAATTCGCCACCGTGCCGCAGGAACTTTATGGCCGCGATGTGTCGTTGCGGAATCTGACCGACACTCAACTGACGCCAGGGCCGCTTTACCAAAACCCGACTTACAAAAACATCTCGCCGCGAATCGGTTTTGCGTGGGATTTGTTCGGCGACGGCAAAACCAGTTTGCGCGGAGGTTACGGTTGGTATTTCAACACCAATAACCAGCAAAACCTGATTGTGACCGTCACCAATCCGCCGTTCACGCCGCGACCTGTGATCATCAATCCGACCTTTCCGAATCCGCCTTTCAACCGACTCGGAACTCTTTCCGTTCGCCCGATTGAATGGGATTTGAAAAACCCCAACACTCACATCTACAACCTGAATTTGCAGCGTCAACTTTGGTTTGACACAGTTGTGACGATTGGTTACGCCGGATCGCGAGGCGTGCATTTGCTTCGCAACAAGGACATCAACACCGCTATTCCGGTTCTGCAGGCAGACGGAACTTACCTTTATCCCGCCGGTGCGCCGCGCTTCAATCCGGCGTTCAGTACCATCGAGATGAAAACCAGCGACGGCAATTCCTGGTACAACGCCCTGGTTTTTGAAGCCCGCAAACGGTTCACGAAGGGAGTGGATTTCCAATCGTCTTACACCTTCGCGCGGACGATTGACACGACGCAGGCTTCGACATTCTTTTCGGATGCGACCAATGCGACGGTTTCGGCGATGCCCGAATTGCCCGGCTCGAATTACAACAAAGGCCTGGCTGATTTCCATGCCAAGCACAATTGGGTGACCAACTTCACCTGGGAATTGCCGTTTGCGAAAGGCTTGAAGGGAGCGGCGGGCAAATTCCTGGACGGATGGAACCTGATCGGCATAGGCCAGATGCGCAGCGGCAATCCGTTGACTGTTTTTCTTTCCGCCAACCGTTCGCGTTCGCAATGGAATCCTTCGTCAGGTCCCGGCATTGGAACCGACAGGCCGTCGTTCGTTTCCGGGCGCAGTTACGAAAGCGCAGTGATCGGCAGTCCGGACGGATACTTCGATCCGACCGCCTTCGCTTTGCAAGCGGCGGGCACGCTGGGTTCTTTGGGACGAAACACTTTCATCGGTCCCAATCTGCGAAGCTTCGATCTGGCTGCGGTCAAAAACACTCGATGGGCGAAGCTCGGCGAAAACACGACGATTCAATTTCGCGTCGAATCGTTCAATCTTTTCAATCGCGCCAATTTCGGAACGCCGACATTGCAGGTGTTCGGAACCACTCCCGAATCGCTGGCATCTTTTGGCAAGATTCGTTCGACAGTGACTTCGGCTCGTCAGATTCAACTTGGACTGAGAATTTCATTTTGATTTTTCGTAACTGCTCAGTCCTCTTCGTCACGGAGTGACGGATGACCTTAGGCAGGTCGTTTACGGCCTGCATCGCTTTGTAAAAAGTTCCCCGTCGCGTAGCGACGGCTGAAATTGTGCGTCATTGCAAAAAACTCAAGCGTCACTACGTGACGCAACTGATTTTCAATCGCTTTGCAGGCCGTAAACGACCTGCCTAAATTCAAAAGCCGCTACGCGGCTGAGCAGTTACTTTCAGTCATAGAGGCCATCCGGCCAGCGGTCGAATTGCTCGCTCAGTTTGCGTCCGACGGCGAAGATGTTGTCGCCGCGAAGTTCACGCGGAACATTGGATGTTTGCTCCAACCATCGCAGGAAAGGCTCGTCGGTCGTCGCCCACAAATCTTTGGTGAAAAGTTTTTCGACCTTGAAACCGGCGGCGTTCAACGCCAACCCGATTTCGCTCGGCGCGTATTCGCGGCTGTGACGGTCGCCGGGGCTTTTCGGATTGTATTCGCCGTAAACGTAAGGGCTGTTGCCGGAAAGCGATTTGCCAATGCTGAACGCGCTGGCAATGTTCGGCGTGGTCAGAATCAAAAGCCCGCCCCATTTCAGAACGCGATTCAATTCGATCAGCATATGCATCGGATCGCGCGTCAGATGTTCGATCAATTCGCAACACAGCGCGACATCGAAATGTTCATCGGGAAAAGGAAAGCGTTCGGCTTCGACATCCAGGTTGAGCATGTCGAAAATCATTTCTTCGCCGGTTGCGGCGTGCCTGATCGTTTGCAGTTGTCGGCGCGATTCGCCTTTCCACCAATTGGTGATGACGATTTCGCCGTAATGCCCGTGCCGTTTGACCAGCGGCGTCATCTGCAAATAACTGCTCAATTCCAGCAAGCGCTGATCGCCGTCGCCGACCGGAACCAGTTCGACGGTTTCAATAATTCTTCTTCCGTGTTTTTGCAGATAGCCGGTCGCGTTCGGATCGTCGGCGAAAAAGCCTCTGACGTAATCCAGCGATTCTTCCGGGTCGAGTTTGATCGTCTCCGGAGCTTTGAACCCCAATTGGGGCGCTTGGAATTCTGCCTTCGGGCCGCTGCCTTTCCGCACCAGCCGTTCGGCGAAATTCAGATAGCGCGTGGCGCAGCGGCTGATTTCGTTTTCGCTGCGAATCCATTCCGAAGCCCGGCGGCTCAATTGTTCGCGAAGCGTCGGGCGATAAGCCAGAGCGCGAAGCTTGGCGTACAAGTCTTTCTCTTCGTCCGGTCCGGCGCTGACTTTCAAACAAACGTCGTCGGGCAATTCGCCGAACTGGCCGAAGTCGGAAACGACGACCGGTTTGCCCGCTCCCAGTGCGCGAATCAAAGTGCCGGAAGTTTCGCCCGCCGTCGGAAAGCGCAAATTGACAATCACGTCAACGGCTTTCAGGTAACGAAAAAAATCCTGCTCGGTGGTGTAACCGGTCAGGCGAACTCGTCCGCGCAATCCCATTTCCTCGATCAGCGGAGCGACGCTCCATTTCCAATGATCTTCGCCGACGATCAAAAACATCGCGTTCGGCACAACCGCCAGCAAACGTTTGAATGCAGCCAGGGCGGTTGGAATCCGTTTCGCTTGCGTGACGAAACCGAACGAAGCGATGACCCACGCGTCTACGGGAATTCCCAGCGAGAGGCGGCATTCCGCCGAATCCATCGAATCCAGCTCATAAACTTTTGTTGACAGATGATGCGGGATGATTTCAACCGACGCGCCGGGCGTCAAACCTTCAATCTGCGAAGCGGCGTAGGAGTTGTGAGTGACGACGCCCAGACTTCCCGCAGCCAGACGGCGATTGAGCGGCATCAGAAATTGCTGGTATTCGCTGCCCACGCCCAACGCGCGCATTTCGGCCACGCGCGCTCCTAATCGCCCGTAGGCGAAAAACAATTCGTTCCAGTAAGCGTTTTCGTCTTTGCGGCCAAGCGTTCGCCACGCAATCAGATGATGCAAACAATGTTCGTGCAGCGCCAGCAAACCCGGCGTTCGCAACGCGCGTTCGTAAATGTATTCGTGATGCGGGTTGTTGCCCTGATGATAAATGCAAAGGTCGAAGGGATTCTGGCTGTGGATTTCGTCGAAGTGTATGGCGTCGTAAACGGCGTAATCTTCGCGTCCCTGATTCAGGCGCAACTCATCGGCTTGTTCGACGAAGACGGAAATGTCAGCGCCTTTCGCCAGATACGGCAGAAGCTCAGCGCTGTAATCGGCGATGCCTGATTTGCTCGGTGGCAGCGGGCTGAAATAAGCCAGTCGCATACAATTTCAGATTGCGGATTGCGGATTACGGTCAGAACCGCCGAATGGCGATTGACGCTCGCTTCGCAGTTTCAGGAAGAATCCAACAGCCGCGCCGATAAACAACAACACGGCGATGAATTGCGAAGTCGAAAGCCAGACAATTTCTCCGCGCGGATCGTCGCGCCAGAATTCGATCACAAAGCGCGCAACCGAATACATCAACGCATAAGCCAGCACGATTTGCCCGTAAAACCGACGGCGACGAAACATCAGCAACAGCACGATGAAAATCAACAGCAAGGCTCCGGCTTCGTAAAGCTGTGTCGGATGAAGATGGATCGGAGCGGTCAAACTGCCCAGACGATCCGCCCAAACATTGCGCTGAATCGGATCGGCAAGCTGGTCAACAATCGTCGGCACTCCTGTCGCTTCGTAACCTTTGTCTGTGAAATGAACTCCACACCACGCCGTTGTCGGTTTGCCCCAACAGCATCCTGCGCTGAAACATCCCAATCGCCCGATGAAATGGCCGATGGCTATGCCCGGCGCAAAAGCGTCCGCCGTCCGCCACCATGGCATTTTGTACTTTCGCATGACGATCACCGAAGCGATGACCGCGCCAATGAATCCGCCGTAAAAAACTCCGTTCGAGCGCAGAAAATCCAGGCTGAAAATCGCGCCGATGTTGCCGCTGTAACGGTCTTCCCATTCGGTGATGATCAGCAGCAGTTTCGATCCGAGCAGCGAAGCGACAAGCACCCACAAACCCAGGTCGTAAACTTTCTGTTTATCCAGCCCGTCGCGCGCAGCCAATCGCGACATCACCCACAAACCGACGATGAACGAGAGCGCCACCAGCAGCCCGTAGGTGTAGATCGTGAAATTGAAGTAAGGGATTTTGAAAAGTTCGGGGAACATCGTTTTGATTTAATGGTTCAGCCTTCGATTTGCGAAGCGTTGACGGAATCATCTTCGGCCATCTGATTCAGGTTATCAGATTTCGCTTGATCGGGTTTTTCTTCAAACAGCATGTCCAGCGCCAGCAATCCGGCGCCGATGCAAATTGCAGTATCGGCCAGATTGAATATCGGCCACGAATATTTGTCCTGCCAATGGAAGCCGAGAAAATCCACGACTTCACCAAGCAGCACTCGGTCAATCAAATTGCCTACGATTCCCGCCAAGAGCAATGACAGCGCAAGGCTCAGACGGGCTTTACCGGCAGAAGTGCGCAACAAGTAAATTGAAACGAAGACCGCCGCCACAACCGAAATCGCGGCGAATATCCAACGGGCGTCGTATTCGCCGTCGGCGAACATGCTGAAAGCCACTCCGCGATTGGTCGCGTAAACCAGTCGAAAAAATCCCGGAATGACTTCGATCAAAACAACAGGCTTGAGCTTCGCAATCGCCCAAGCCTTGGTCAATTGATCGGCGGCGATTACAACCGCCGCTAAGATGAAGTAAGGAAGTTTATTTTTCATTGCTCGTAATGGAGCTTGCCGTCATTGCAAATTCATCTTCGCCCGCAATTCGCGAACGTCGTCTTTGATGTAAGAGTGCTCGCGAGTGTAAACATCAACTTTTTGATCCAGATCGCGAATTTGCCTGTTGAGTTGCAGAAACCGCTCCGCCATTTCCTGCCTGACAATATCCACTTTCTCATCAAGCATGTTTATTCCGGCAAACAGCAATTCGAACTGCTGTCTGACGAATTCCTGAGACGCAAGCTCCTGTGTTGATCTACTTTCAAGATTGTCTCCATTTTGCTCCGGCATATCTGCTCCCTTCCGGCTGATGAGTTGGCCGTCGTCCTATCAGGCAGTTTTGCGATCCTGTAAATTGCGCCTCTCCCGCTTCAACTGAATCACATCCTTGACGAAATCATCAATTCTATAATCGAGGTCTTCGATCTTCTCTTCCAACCTGGCCTGTCTGGCGTCCAAATCCTTGATCTGACGGCTGAGCTGGGCAAAATGCTCTGCCATTTCCTGGCGGAGTTCGCTTTGTTGCTGTTGCAACAGATTTTGTTGCTGTTGCAATTCGCTTTGCTGCTGTTGTAATTCGCTTTGCTGCTGTTGCAACAGATTTTGCTGTAGCCGCAATTCGTTTTGGCTCTCAAGCATTACGGCCTGCTGCTTCACGATTACAGCCAATGTCTGCCGGACGTATTCTTCAAACGGTAACGGGTTGGTCGAATCTGTTTTGTCTTCTGCCATAAAAGCCTCCTGATTTAATTCGGGGTGGCCTGAGCAATTAGACTACTGCGAGAGCATCTCTTCAAGATTCGTCACGCAGCGGCGGCAAGCGCCAGGAAAGCGCGAATCGCCGTTGACGTCGTTTGTGTAATGCCAGCAACGTTCGCATTTTTCTCCGGCGGCGCGAGCGACTTCGATCTTCAACTCCGATCCGTCTTTCAATTCGACTTGAGAAACGATGAAAAAGAAGCGCAAATCTTCGCCGAAAGATTCCAGGAATTTGCGCGTGTCGGCGTCCGCTGAAATCGTGATTCGGGCTTCCAAACCCGCGCCGATCAATTTGGCCGTGCGAGCGTCTTCCAAAGCCTTCATGACAACGTCGCGAACCTTGAACAAGCGGTCATACCGTGACAGCAATTCAGGATTCGCGAGCTTTTCGTCGTAAGCCGGAAAGGTCGTCAGATGAACTGATTCGGCTTTGGCGCTTGCGCCGGGAATGTTTTCCCAAATTTCATCCGCCGTGAAAACCAACACAGGCGCAGCCAATCTCGCCAGACGATCAACGATTTCGTAAAGCGTGGTTTGCGCCGAACGCCTCGCCAACGATCTTGGCGCGCAGGTGTAAAGCCTGTCTTTCAGAATGTCGAAATACAGCGCCGACAATTCAATCGTGGCGAACTGGAAAAGCGTTTGATAAACCTCTGTGAACTGATAACGCTCGTAAGCTTCCAACACTTTGCGTGTTATCTCGTTCGCTTCGGCCAACGCCCAGCGGTCAACTTCAAACATCTGATCGTATTCGACTCGATCATTGACCGGGTCGAAACCATCCAGATTGCCCAGACAGTAACGCGCAGTGTTGCGCAGCTTGCGATAAGCGTCCGTCACCCGCGTCAGAATCTCTGTCGAAATGCGCATGTCCTGGAAGTAATCCAACGCCGTGCACCACAAACGCATGATCTCAGCGCCGCTGTTGTTGGCGATTGATTCCGGAGCCAGGGCGTTGCCTTTCGATTTCGACATCTTCTCGCCTTCGGTATTCACAACCCAGCCGTAAGTGACGACCGCGCGATAAGGAGGCTGGTCTTTGACTTCCAATCCGACGACCAGCGAAGAGTTGAACCATCCGCGGAATTGATCGCCGCCTTCCAGGTAAACGTCCGCCGGATAAGGCAGGCCGTATTCTTTCAACACTGCAATCGAACTGGCGCCGGAATCGAACCAGACATCCAGAATGTCCATTTCCTTGCGCAGGTTGTTCGATCCGCATTCGCACTTAGCGCCCGGCGGCAACAGCTCTGCGACTTCGCGCGTGTACCAGGCGTCGGCGGATTCCTTTTCAAAAATGTCCGCGATGTGATTGATCACTTTCGGATCGCACAGCGTCGAACCGCAATCGTCGCAATAAAACACTGTGATCGGCACGCCCCACGCGCGTTGGCGAGAAACGCACCAATCGGGGCGATCCTTGAACATGCTCTTCATACGCTCGTTGCCCCAGGCCGGAACCCATTGCACCTGATCGGTGGAGGCAATCGCGCGCTCGTTCAACTTTGTCGCCGTCATCGAAATGAACCATTGCGGCGTCGCGCGAAAAACCACAGGATTGTGACATCGCCAGCAATGCGGATACTGATGCTGGAAAGATTCATCTTTCAGCAAGGCGCCGATTTCTTTCAGATGAGCGATGACCGCTTTGTTGCCGTCGCGTTCGTGATCGGCTTTGGTGATTGGCACGACGCGAAAACCGGCGAAATGCTCAACGTCTTTCATGAAAAAGCCGCGCCCGTCCACAGGGTTGTAAGGTTCGATGCCATATTGACGGCTGATGATGAAGTCTTCGTAACCGTGTCCCGGCGCGGTGTGAACCGCTCCGGTACCGGCGTCGAGCGTGACGTGATCGCCGAGCATCAACAGGCTGTCGCGTTCAACGAATGGATGACGCGCTTTCAGCCGGTCGAACTTTTCTCCGCTGTAAGTTCCAACGACCTTGTAAGCGTCGTCGCCTTCATTCGGCCATCCGATTTGCGCAGCAACCTGTCCAAGCAATCCCGAAGCGATGATGAAAACTTCGCCGCCGACTTCAATCGCGCTGTATTCAAATTCGGGATTGAAGCAGATGCCAAGATTCGCGGGCAGCGTCCAAGGAGTCGTCGTCCAGATGATGATGCTAGTATTTTTTCCATCCAACGTCGGATCAAGCTTCGCCGCGTCGGTGAAAGGAAATTTGACGTAGATAGAATGGCTGGTGTGATCGCCGTATTCGATTTCGGCTTCGGCCAGCGAAGTCACACAACTGACGCACCAATGCACAGGACGCGAGCCTTTGTACACCGAACCTCTTTCGACGAATTTGCCGAACGAGCGAACGATGTCCGCCTGATATTTGAAATTCATCGTCTGGTATGGGCGTTCCCATTCGCCCAATATGCCCAGCCGTTTGAAATCTTCGCGCTGCGAAGCGATGAACTTTTCGGCGTGTTTGCGCGCCGCGCGGCGGATTTCAACCACCGGCATTTCGTGCTTCTTTGCGCCCAGAGCTTCTTCAACTTTGATTTCAATCGGCAATCCGTGACAGTCCCATCCCGGAACATACGGCGCCCAGAATCCCATCATCGAACGCGATTTGACGACGATGTCTTTCAGAACCTTGTTCAGCACGTGACCGAGGTGAATTTTCCCATTGGCGTATGGCGGTCCGTCGTGCAAAACGAAAAGCGGGCGACCGGCGCGCGCTTCTCGCAACCGCGCGTAAATATCCATCGCCTCCCATTTTTGCAATCGCTTGGGTTCGTTTTGCGGCAAATTGCCTTTTTGCGGAAAATCAGTTTTGGGCAGGTTGACAGTAGCTTTCAGATCAAGTTTCGCTTCGGTACTCATAGTTTCAGTAAATCCATTTGCTTGATTTGCATGCGCAGAATTCAGGGCTTCAGAAAAGAAGCGCGATGATAACGTAAAGGTTAATCATAAAAAAGCGCCCGTCTCCGTTGCTTTTGCCGGAGCCGAGCGCTTTCTTGTTCGCACTTCGATTCATCACGCTCCGATGGAGCGTCAAATAAACATCTCTTCGTCTTGATAGGCTTGATTGACCGGCAACCGATTGCCGGCAAACATAACTTCCATTGCCCGGCGCAAACCGAACATGACATAGGAAAATTCGCGCGCCGGTTCCAGCACGCTGTATTGAACCATTGCGGTCGTCCGTTGGAATTGATCAGTTGCAACGGCCAATGTGTCCTGAACTTTTTCGATCTGGCCTTTGGCACGTTCGACTTCGCGACGGGCCAGCGCCGTTGTGTCGCCCATCAGGTTTCGGATTTCCGCCGCTTCGTCTTTGGCCATTTCGGCAATCGAGTTGATGTGTTCAGCGCCCTGGGCAAAATATCCGGCGGCTTCCTTCAATTCGCCCATCAGGGTATGAGCCAGTTTCAACACCGGCTCGGTATTGTTCATCAGGTATTCGGCGCGCGATTGAAGCTGGCTGGCTCGTTCGGCAATTGCGACAACCCTGCGCGCCAACAGATAAAGGCCGATAAAAACTCCGACCTGAACGATCAACAGAATTCCAACACCAACTGCGATAAGTGTGATTTGCCAGTTCTCCACTGCGCGCTCCCAAAATACTTTTCAGCAAAAGCTGGCGAGCAGAATGATCATTCGCTCACCAGCCGTTAAATCCAACTCTTAACTTTCTTCGACCGATGCGCTGACGCGACCTTGATCGGTTTGCTTGGCTTCGCGATAGCCTTGCTTTCCGGCTTCAATGGCTGCGGCGAATTGCGCCTTTTGATTGCTGATCAAATCCTTGCCGCGCTGAGTCAAATCAGTAACCGCTTCTTTGCTGCGCGCGGTCAAATCTGAAGCGCGATCAACTCCAGTGTGATAATAATCGGTCGCGCGGTCGCCAATATCACGCCCGGTGTCACGTGCGTAATCCAGGCCTTTGCGCGTGGCGTCCGCAATTTCCGAACGCAATTCGCTGCCGGCCTTCGGCGCAAAAAGCAGCGCGGTGATCGCTCCAATACCAGCGCCAATCAAAAAATAAACCAGCTTGTCTCCGCCATTACCTTGGTTGTCTGCCATAATCTCATCCTCCTATTTCTGAGCGCAGTTCCAAACACAGCGCTCCCTTATTAAAGAAAACCCGGTCATTCCGAGTCAGTACGCCAAGAACTAAAACGCAATGCTTGGCTCCTTCGTTAAACATCTAAGAATACAGTTGATTTTGTTGATGATAGAAGCTATTCATCGAACCGCAAGGCACTATAACATTCGACATTGGCAACTTCAAGGAAGCCTTAATTGACACTGCTCGGCGCGCGCCGCTACAATGCCAGACAAAGGAGATCGTTATGAGCAATCTATTTTTATTCTTCGGTTTCGGCATGCAGGAAATGGTGATCCTGCTGGTCATCATCCTGATTCTGTTCGGTGGCAGCCGGCTGCCAGGACTGGCCAAGGGTTTGGGCGAAAGCATTCGCAATTTCAAACAGGGAATGGCTGAAGCCGAAGCAGAAGACGAGAAGAAGGACAAAGCCAAATCGGCTTAACGCCTGTCACACACTGAAGCTCCGCTGACTGCGTGAGCGTCTTCTCTTGAGTGAGTAAATCCTCGGTTTCATCATCGCGGTTTCTCATCTCATTTATTCCACATTACGGCGGCAATGCATGCCTTAATCTGAGTCCTCCGCAGCCTCAGACAGCCACCGCGATGTCACGCAAACGTTACAACAACAATAATCGCTCGCGTCAATCTGGCACGACGCGTTCCTATTTCGCTTACCAGGCGGATGTCCCAGCTCAGGTAACAACGCGAACTGAGCTGGTTCGACTGCTGCGCGGCGGCGAAGACACCTACCTGGAACTGAAGGTTCGCTTCAGCAACGTCGAAAAAATCACGGCTGAAATCATCGCACTGGCTAATACTGCCGGCGGAGCAATCATCTTCGGCGTGTCAGATCAATTGCGCATTGAAGGCGTCGAAAATCCAGAAGACGTTGAAGAGCAATTGCGGGAAATATGCTCCAGCCAGATTCAGCCGCCAATTTTCCCTTACATCAATAAAGTCGCCTTCGACAGCGGGCGGCGCATTGTCGTGCTGCAGGTGGATTCTGATGACCGTCCGCATCGAACTC
>CAYRQB010000122.1:4640-16058 GCA_964426025.1 uncultured Heliomicrobium sp. | reverse complement strand
CCGGCCCCTGAACCAGACATTCGCCTTCTGTCGGCAAACGCCGCAAATGAACGCGGGAAGATTTGTAAGAGCAATGCTCCGACCACATCACCGAAAAGATTCCCAATTCGGTCAGGTTCGGTTCGCGTCCCATCAACTGTTTGATGCGTTCGTATTCCGCCGAAGAGATGTTGTGCTGATCCAGGATTTCAGAAGTAATCATATTGAAAAGAGGAATGCGGATTTCGGAATGCGGAATTTTGAAGCGTGGAAGCGGTTTAAGCTTCACCTCGCTACAATTCCACAATCAGGTTCAGGCTCTTGCTTTGAGCATTTCGGACAAGGCTTCCGCCATGGCGCGGAACATCGGGCGACCATCTTTGCAACCGAGCAGGCTTTCAGCCGCGCGCTCAGGATGAGGCATCAAACCCAAAACATTCCGTTCGCGATTGCAGATGCCGGCGATGTTATTCAGCGAGCCGTTCGGATTCGCTTCGTCCGTCACATTGCCTCCGGCATCGCAATAACGAAAGATGACGCGGTTTTCGCTTTCCAGTTCGTGAAGCGTTTCTTCATCGCAGAAATAATTACCTTCGCCGTGAGCAATCGGCAGGCTCAAGACCTGTCCCGGCTGATATGCGGCGGTGAATGCTGTGTTGGCGCGTTCGATGCGAACATTGACGTGTTCGCAGATGAACTTCAGATCGCGATTTCTGAGCAGCGCGCCCGGCAGCAAACCGGATTCGCACAGAATCTGAAAGCCGTTGCAAATGCCCAAAACCAACCCGCCTTCGCGCGCGAATTTGATGACCGAACGCATGACTGGCGAAAAACGCGCGATTGCTCCGCTGCGCAAGTAATCGCCGTAGGAAAAACCGCCGGGCAAAATAATCGCGTCGAAACGATCAACGTCTTCTTCTTTGTGCCAGATAAAATCCACTGGTTGACCAATCACTTTGCTGATTACGTGATAGGTGTCGTGGTCGCAATTTGAGCCGGGAAAGACGACAACGCCAAATTTCATTATGCGGAGTCCTTTGGCTTTAAGGTGAGAACTAGAGTTTTTTGTACTACATCGAGTTCGGATTGTCTAGCCAATGGTAAGGCATACACATTCTCAGACACAGAGACACGGAGTTTTGCATTTTGGTTGAGAACACGTCCGACGATTCCGCAATGAGTTTCTTACGCTGCCCAGTGGCTCAGTGCCTCCGTGGCCAGTCAGATCAATTGGGAACGCGCGCGCCCTCGCGCGCTGGTCTTGATCGTTGAACCAATGTGCGCCGCCAAAAGGCTCGCACGCGGGGGCGCGTGCGTTCCCAATCGGCAACCCGGTTTCCGATTTACCACACTCTTCAGTTAATCCGATTTCCTGCACGAAATGATTTCTTGATTCATTCGTGAAGCAGCGAATAGAATGAAGATCATCCCACCATTTTCAATCTCTGGTTTTAGGATTCGTCATTTGTTTGTTATGCCGAAAAACTATCTGGTAGTCATTTTTCTAGTGTTGATTTTATGGTCAGTCTGGCCGGTGAATCAGTGGTTCGATCCGGTCGCTGGGCAAGGCGGCAAACCGTCGCAGGCTTTGAAGCGGTATGTCGAGCGGCAAAGAGATTTGCAGGAAAGCTTCGACAAAGACGTCAGCAACGGCAAGGCGCAGCTTCACGAATGGGAAACTCATGCCGAAACTTTGCAGGCGTTTGCCGTCGCAGAATCAGCCGGATTCAGTATCGCCGATTGGAAAGGCGATGAATTGCTGGCATTGGCATCGCTTTATCAACAGGCGGATTTGTTTGCCAAAGCGGCTGATGTTTATCGCGCCTACCTTGCCAATGAGGCCAAATCGCGCGAAACCGTCGCCATTCAACTGGCTTTAACGCGCGTTCTGATCGAATCCTATCAGTTTGAAGAAGCGCAAAAGACGCTCGACGAATTGTTTCTGGAAATGCCGAAGAATCCCCTGGATTTATCTTTGCGCATTGGGCTGTACAAAGATTTGTCCACGGCCTGGCGCGATCAAGGGAAGAACGAACTGGTTATCAAACAGGCCAGAAGAGGTTACGATCTTGGCGATAACACAGAAAAATTCCGCCGCTTTAACCAGCAACTGCTTGGAGAAGCGACGCGCGATCAAATGATTCTGGCCGCCCTGCTGGTTGTCGCTTTGGAGCGAGCCGGTTTCAAGGAAGATGCGGCGAAGTTTCATTCCAGAGTGCTGAAACGCGATTTCAAAAGTCAGCCGGATTTGGAATCCTTTTACGAATCCGAATTGATGACCGCTCGTCAGTTCAACACTCCGGCTCCCGAACTGGATGTTGTGCGATGGCTGAATGGTTCATCAGAATCCGTTCCCAATAAAATTGCCGACCTCAAAGGAAAAGTCGTCCTGCTGGATTTCTGGGCAATGTGGTGCAGCCCTTGTCTTGGAGCTTTTCCGCGTTGGCGCGATTATCAATCGAAATTTGGCGGGAAAGGATTCCAGATTGTCGGGGTGACCAAATTCTACGGAAGGTCGGATGCCAAAGACGGATTATCGCGCGAACAGGAGTTGAACAGCCTTCAGAGTTTCAAAACCAAATATAAACTCGCTTATCCGATTGCTGTCGGCAGGATGGACGATGTGACGAACGAAGAGCGATTCGGCGTCATCGGATTGCCAACCGTATTTTTGATTGACCGACGGGGCAACATCAGACACCTCAGACGTGGCGTTGGCGAATATCGCGACCTGGAAAAAAGGATTGAGCAATTGGTCAATGAGAAATAGAGCTTTGACCGCATTGCGGGATTATGACCAATCGGGCGCTGAAAAAACGGACTCAGCCGCAACAGCCTACTCTGTGGTTGGACAGCCGCAATGCCTGGCGGCAAAGCGAAGACGCGGTCATCATTCCCATCAGTTACCGCAACCCCGAAACCGACCGCACTGAAAATCATGTCGAGACAATTATTATTCCCATAAGCTGGCCGCTGACGACGCCTGCCGTCAGCGCTGGCCAGGCTAACGACCCGGATGATCTGGAAGGCCTGATAGCGGAAAAGAATTCCCAGCCGATGTTTCAATCATTTTTTATTACCGCTCCCGAAAGATCGTTCATAGGAAGAACCCGGCATTTATCCATAGCCGTGCCGATGTTGTTGTTGGGAGTGATTGCGCTGGTTGTTTTCGCCTGGATGACTTTCAGGTGAATCGAGCTTTCATCATCGTTGGGGGCTTCCCAACGAAACGCGCAAATCGTGAGTCGAAAAATCCACGCCGGTGCGGTTTTGCCTGTCGGTCGCTTTGATCAAAAAACGGATCGAGGATCGGTTGGTCACAGGAAAATTACGCGGAATCAACCATTGATATTGATTGGCGGAACCTGGCAATTCGGCGATCACTGTCGAATAGCTGGCGCCTCCGTCGGTTGAAAGCCTGATCTGGTATTTGGCAATTTGCGCGGAATTCGAAACCGACCAACTGATCAAAACGGGCTTGTTGGTTGTCAGACGCGTATTCAGTTTCGGCGACAACAACGTGATTTCCGGCGCGCCGTCAATTACCACCGCCACTTCCATTCGCGCAAAAGAATCAACCTGCTGTGGATTCAACGATCGGAATGAGATTTGGAAAACATGCCCAGCCTGATTGGAATCGGGCGTGAACCAGAACTCGCCCGTCACCGGATCGAATTTCGAGTTTTCCGGCAAGTTATAGGCTTGCAGCTTCAACGGCTGATTGGATTCGCCGCTGAGGGCGAGTTTGAAATTGAGCGATTGACCCACCAGCAATTTTTGCGCTTTCAACCGCTCCAATGTAAGCGGCGATTCGGCGGGCATGCCGGGTTGATTGGACGAGGGCGATTCCTGAAACGGTTGCGCCCACAAACGCACCTCGGCGAGATTGAAGAAAGCCTGTCCGAACGGGTCGCGGTCAATTCTGGTTTTCCGTACGCGCACATAACGATAACTGCCGTTGTCGGCAACCGTCGCGCGCCAGGTTTGCTGAAACGGCAATGCTACCTCGTTTTGCGATGCCAGCGGCGAAGAGATGGAAAAGTCCGGAGTGTTTGACCCGCGCACTTCAATGTTGCGACGCGTCAATGGTTGATCCTGATCCGAGCGGAAGACGATTTCAATCAGTTGAATTCGGTAGCTTCGTCCAAGATCAACCTGCCACCATTCCTGTTTGCCTGTGTTCGATTCGGAATGCCAGATTGAGGTTTTGCCTGAGACGTTTGTTTGACCGTCGTTCGCGGCGTTCGGCGAACCGATGATGTCAGGCCATAAACGCGTGCTGGAAGCGGTCGCCGGACGATTGAGCGCCACATTGATCAAGGAGTTTGTGTTGGTTAGCTGAACCGGCGCAGGTGTCCCGGATTGATCTCGGCTGGGAATAGTCCCAATCGGTTGTGAGCTTGGGGTTATTACCGAATCAGTTATTTCGGGCAGATAATCAGCGACGGTCAATCCCATCTGTCCGTAAACTTTCGTCGCCGAACCCGCAAACAGCGCCGAGCGGAAATTGATCACAGCTCGCGTTGAAGGCGCGACAGGACGGCCTTCCGCCAGATCGCGGTAAAAAGCGTAATCGCGGAAAAGCTGTTTTGCGCGTTCTCGCAAATCGTCGCGATTGCTGATGCGAGCCGCGACTGTCAACACTGGCAAGCCAAGTCCGGCCAATGCGACCGAGCGATCTTCTGAAATCTTGTCCGGATACCAGTAATAAGACATACCGGCGGGCAGATAACTGCCGTCGGACAATGTCGTGCCGGGTTTCAGCGGCGGATTGTCGCTGCCTTTGCCGATCATCCAATCGGCCAATCGCACCAGATAATCGGCTGTTCGCGCATCGCCGGTTTCGCGCCAGTATTCAATCACGCCGAGTTGGGCGTAACTCCACGCCCAGGGTTGAACGGCCTGAATCGCTCCCATTCCTTTGCCGATGTAAAAGCCTTTGCGCCCGTAAGCTTCTTCGGTTTCGAGCATCAGATTGATGTTTTCGCGAGCTTTGTTCAGATAACGAAAATCGCCCGTGTAACGATAAGCCGCGACCAAACCGAGAATCGGCCAGCCAAGCCATCGCGGTTCGTTCCAACTGAGCGCGCCGTCGTAGCTGAAATTGATTCGCGCGAAAGCTTCGCTGCCTTCCACTGCCGATTCGCGCACTGCTTCATCGCCGGTCAAAGCCCAGTAAAGCCACATGCCTTCGATCCACGAATGGCTGGGAACCGGTTCGCGAAAACTGCCGTGATCGCCTTTTTCGTAAAACGCCATCCCGCGCAGATTCCAGTTTTCATTCAGGTAATCGTCCGATTGGAACTGTCCCCAATCGGCGCGGTAACGAGCCATCTCGCCGCCAAGCTGGAAAGCGCGTGTGTCTGCGCCGCGCAGATATTCGCGCAGCAATATGAATGGCAAATCGTAATGGACATTCGCGTATCCGTCGCCCCAGGCCAGATCGCCGAAATTGCGCCATCCGAATTGTTCGCCCTGTTCGCCGCGTTGACGGTATTCAAAGATTGATTGAGCAGGAACAGCGCCGAAAGCTTCGCTGGATTCGACCGCATAAGCCGAGGCGAAAAGTTTTTCGGTTCGCGTGGCGGCTTCGCTCAATTGCGGGTCTTGTTTGAAAACTGAAGACCAATTGCGGCGTTCGACAAAGGCAGGGCGAACCGCTCCGGTTTGTGCGATGTAAGACGGATCGAGAAGCGCGTTTGGCGAATTGGTCAAAGCGCGCGCGGCGATGGTGTTGCGGCCAAGATAAAAGTCTGTGGTCTTGGCTCGCGCTCCATCGAATATGTAATCGTTTTTGGTTTCAGGCAGGATGTCGAATCGCAAACCGTTTTTGTCGCCGTGCAAAGCCTTCGGGAAATTTTCGACGAATTCGGGAACGGCGATTTCAAATTGACCGGCGGCCAACGAAGCGCCGCTTTGTTTCTGACCGATACGATTGCGCGCATCATCGGATTTCAAAACCTGCACGATTCCATTGCCGGGCGAAATCGTCGGCATCAAAACAGACAAACTGCGAAGCAGGGCGTGTTGTGCGAAAGGCGATGGCCCCGAACGATAAGCGCCAAATCCATAAGCGCCATTGTTTTTCATTCGCAAACGCACACGGACGAAAGGCTGATCGGCGTAAACGTAATAGCGTAAGGTAAAGGCCAAAGTAGGCGGAACGCGATTAACGCCTGCGCGAAAATGGCCTTCCTGTTTGATCACAACTCGAAGGGCGTTTGATTCTTCGACTGAGGTTTTTTCGACAAAGGCTTTTGCCGTTTCATCTTTTGATTCGGCGACGATCATCTTTTCGCCGGGCGAGTGTGGGGTTTTCAGCGCGCCGGTAAATTGAACCGTTTGCCCGTTGATGCTTTTGATCGTGGCGCGTTCCTGTTCAATGCTCAGATCGCGAATGGTAGTTCCCGCCGGATGGCTGAAGCGAAGTGGCGAGTCTGTTCTTAAATCGCCTGGCTGAGCGGAGCTGACGACGACGGTTTCTTCTTTTGACGTTCCTTCATTGATCAAATAACGCCGATTGGCGGCGAAGCTTTGATCAATGGTGACGAGGCGGGCACTGCCTGCTGAAGCATCCCATTTCAGCGAGTCTACGTGCTCGAACCTTACCTCGTCACCAACCCGCAGCAGCGTCGTGTCCGTGACCGTCAACTTATCGGTTGACGATCCTGTCTGATTAATTAAGGAACGACGCGGCAAACTCGTTTGCGCCAGTATCGGCGCTCGCAACATTTCGTTGCCGCTCAGCTTGAATTCCTTTACCAGGTCATCGCCTTGTTTGGGAATGGCGATTTCAAGCCGTGAATTACCGACTCGAACAACATTTTCGGATTCGTTTACAGAAACGAATTTGTGATTTGCCTGAACAGCATTGGTCAGAAAATGCCAGCCGCCCGTCGCCGGTTTGAAATCCACAAGCAGCCACTTAATCGGCTTGTTCGTTTGACTGGGAATTCCACCCCATCTGGCCAAAACGCGCGTCTGTGTTGGAACCGCATTGCCATCCGCATCCGTCACTGACAATTCAGCCGCATCGCGAATATTCGCCGCTTCCCGAACCGGGACTCCCAGGCTGACAGGCAACGAAGCGTTGATTACATTCAGTGCAACGCGAATATCCTGTGATTTTCCGGATTGAGCTTGCGAATTTAAGGTTCCGAATTTTGCAGGCAATTGGACAGCTAAACAGCCAAACAATGCCACGCACAAAAAGCCACGTGCCAGTGCAGGTTGAAACTTATTGCGAACCATAGCCATCAGCCTTGAGAGGAATGGGCCGGAAGTCGCATAAGAGTATAAAACTGTCTTTGCGGGGCCTGTAAAGGTGGGGACTTTAGCAGATTTCCCGAAGGTAGAGATAACGCTTTGACGGGCTATTGGGCTAGCGAAAATACAGCGCAAAAAAGCCGTTGCCCGAACAAAAGTAGGTTTCATCACTCGGCACCATTCCTACCCCGAAACGGACATTTAGTTCAAGCTTTGATACAAAGCGCGCCAGTGAAAAACAGCGCTTGTGAGGACGGCGGGCACGATAACATACGCAGTAAAACTTCGGAAGACGTTTTCAGCTAAAAGTAGATTTTTCACCGTAATGACTCCATCGTTCGCATATTCGGCCTTACTGAACTGATGATCAACGTCACTCGTCAGCCTGGTCTCTGCGTTGTTTATTTTTCCAGCAATTGAGCTTTAACTCTTGTGGAGATCATTCTTTGGTTTATCCAGAAAAATCAATCTTGTTCAGAAAAATGGATGGTAATAGGTTGGCGACAATATTGGTCTGACTATAAGTTGCCTTAAATCAATCGCTCATTATTGAGGACATCAGGGGCATAGTGTTTGCCTTGCGGCAATCGTACTTTCATTTTTGTTCGTCCGAACAAAATCATTACTTCGCAAATCCAAAGAGCAAATAAGAAGTTAAGCAGTCTTCGATAGGCATTCTAAAATCTTCACGAGGCCTACCGTAATCAGGACTGAGTCGTCGAGTGACTGGAACGCCATCAACTATAAAGCATCAGATATTGAATTAACTTTCAGAGGGGAAAATCTTATGAAAAGAAATCTGGTTTACCTGTTTACCTGCGTGATTGTTGCGATTGCGTGCAGTTTCGCAGTTTTTGCGCAAGGCACAACTGCGCCGATCTCCGGCACGATTGCTGATCAAAATGGCGGAGTCATCAGCGGCGCTTCGGTGACGGTCAAGAACGTCGGCACAGGAGCCGAATTCAAAGTGACCTCATCCGGTAGCGGAGCTTATACGGTTCCCGCTCTTGGTTCAGGCGTTTACACAGTCACGGTTGAAGCCAAAGGTTTCAAAAAGGCTGTCGTGCAGGACGTTAAAATGGACGTTGGCGTTCCGACGACCGTAAACGTCAGCTTGGAAGTTGGCGCAACCAGCGAGTCGGTTGTCATTCAGGGTGGTGGCGACGTATTGCAAACCCAATCGGCCAACATCAGCACGACAATCACCGGGCGTCAAATTACAGAAACGCCGCTGACATCGCGCGACGCGCTTGACCTGGTCTTGCTATTGCCCGGAACGAATACTCCCGGACGCCCGCGCACATCTACAATCAATGGATTGCCTAAAGGCTCGCTCAACATCACGATGGATGGCGTTAACGTCCAGGATAACATTTTGAAGTCGTCCGATGGATTCTTCACTTATGTTCGTCCGCGACTTGATGCGGTTGACGAGGTTACTGTTTCGACTGCCACTCCGGGCGCCGAAAGCGCTGGCGAAGGCGCTGTTCAGATCAAATTTGTAACGCGTTCCGGTTCCAACCAATACACCGGCAGCATATACGAATATCATCGCAATCCATGGTTGAACGCCAATTACTGGTTCAACAATCGCGACCAGAACCCGAAACCCGGTTCCACAACAGCTCCGCGAGACGTTGTTCTGCTCAATCAGTTCGGAGGCCGATTCGGTGGCCCAATCTGGATTCCAAAACTTTTCAATGGCCGCGACAAGGCATTTTTCTTCGTCAATTACGAAGAGTTTCGCATTCCCGAACAAACAACTCGTCAACGAACGATTTTGAGCGAGCCGGCTCGCAATGGCATTTTCCGTTACGGCACAAATGGAAGCGTGAATTTGTATCAGTTGGCAGCCGCCAATGGACACACATCCACGCCGGATCCGACGATTGCCAAACTGTTGCAGGACATCCGCAACTCAACGACGCAGACAGGAGCCGTTCAATCGCTGACCGATCCGAACCTGGAACGTTTCACCTTCACCAATCAGGGCGGTCAAACGCGTTATTTCCCGACTGTTCGTCTGGATTTCAATCTGACAGAGAAACATAAGCTGGAAAACATCTGGAACTACCAACTCTTCACAGGCCTGGTGGATTTTCTTAACGGTACAGACCCGACTTTCCCGAACTTCCCGAATCAGGGCTATCAGGGATCGAATCGTTTCTCCAATACCATAGCACTGCGTTCGACGTTGACTCCCGCAATTGTCAACGAAGCGCGTTTCGGTTTGACCGGAGGGACGGTGCTGTTCTTCCCGAATGTCAATATCGGACAGTTCACAGGGCCGCTGGCGAACCAGGACGGTTTCAATATCGGTATTGGCGCAGCGGGTATCACATCGGCGACAGTTTCGACCACACCCAGCCGCCGCAACGCGCCTGTCAAGCAATTCACCGACACATTGACGTGGACGAGGGGTTCGCATTCGATGAGCTTCGGCGGATCATTTTCGAATATAGATTTCTGGAGTTGGTCGCAGGCGCAGGTGCCAGGCATCACATTGGGAGTGGATGCGACCGATCCGGCCAATGCGCTTTTCAATACCACCAACTTCCCAGGCGCATCAAATACTGATCTGGCCAATGCTCGTGGAATTTATGCGACGTTGACCGGACGTGTGACGGCTGTTAACGCAAATGCGATTCTGAACGAGAAGACGCTGGAATATACATACCTAGGCGCAAACGTGCAGCGCGGACGTCAGCGTGAATACGGGTTATTCGCCCAGGATGCGTGGCGCGTCAACCAGAATCTGACTTTGACAGGCGGTTTGCGTTGGGAAGTGCAACTGCCTTTCAACGCCAAAACGAATGTCTATTCGCAGACGAGTTTCGACGAACTGTTCGGAATTTCCGGTCCCGGAAACCTGTTCAAACCGGGCACGCAAACCGGCAAGGTCACGCAATTCACACAGTTCAATGCTTCCACCAATCCTTACAATGTTGATTACAACAACTTCGCTCCGAGTCTGGGTTTTGCCTGGACGCCCAGAGTGGAAAACAGCTTCTTGAAGAAAGTGTTCGGTGACGGCGGCCAATCAGTATTTCGTGGCGGTTATTCAATCGCATTCGTTCGCGAAGGATTGAACGTTTTCACCAGCATTCTGGCCAGCAATCCCGGACTTTCGATCGTTGCCAGCAAGAATCTGGCGCTCGGCAATTTGGGCACGCTGCCGGTGCTGTTCCGCGACAAGAGCCGTTTGTCTCCGCCCAATTTCCAGAAAACTCCGGTATTCCCCAATGAAGGCGCAATCACCAATTCGGCGAACGCCTTCAATCCGAATCTTCAACTTGGCTATGTCCAATCGTGGAGTTTCGGCATGCAGCGCGAAATCAACAAGGACACGGTCATTGAAGCCCGTTATGTCGGCAATCGCGGCGTCAAACTGTGGCAGCAGTTCAATCTGAACGAAGTCAACGTTATCGAAAATGGCTTCCTCAATGAATTCAAGCTGGCGCAGGCAAATCTGGCGGCCAATATTGCGGCGGGACGCGGCGCTCATTTCCGTTACGCCGGGCCTAACACCGGAACCGCTCCGTTGCCGATCATGCTGGGATTTATCAGCGGCCAACCGGCAGCCAATGCCAGCGATCCGGCCAGAT
Organism: uncultured Heliomicrobium sp.; assembly: GCA_964426025.1. Lineage (GTDB taxonomy): Bacteria > Acidobacteriota > Blastocatellia > RBC074 > RBC074 > RBC074. The sequence continues at coordinate 5,208 of CAYRQB010000122.1, read as the reverse complement.
ATAGTTCGGCCAACTTTGCCAATGCGACTCTTGTCAACGCCCTGGCTGCCAATGGCCCATCATGGGGCACATTCGCCAGCAACTTCATCAACACCGCCGGATTCCGTAACAATGGTATTGCGGCTGGACTGCCGGCCAATTTCTTCATTGTCAATCCTGGCAAGCTGGGTGGAGCCTGGTCCATCGAAAACAATGGCCGTAGTTCCTACGACTCGCTGCAGGTGGAGTTGCGTCGCCGACTTTCCAAAGGCTTGTTCGTGCAGGGCAACTATACTTTCGCAAACGCATTTACAAATGCTTTTGCCAGCAGTTCCGTGGTTGCGGGACAACCTTCGACCTTCCGCGATATGTCGTTGAGCAAAACCGTTTCGCCGTTCAACGTGACGCATGCCTTCAAGGTCAACTGGATTTATGAACTGCCGTTTGGCAGAGGTCAGTTGATCGGCGGCGGCGTTGGCGGAGCGGTGGATCGTGTGCTCAGCGGTTGGGAATTCCACGGCGCTGCTCGTGTGCAAAGCGGCACGCCGTTCAATTTCGGCAACGTGCAATTGGTCGGAATGACCCGCGA
>CAYRQB010000122.1:0-4540 GCA_964426025.1 uncultured Heliomicrobium sp. | reverse complement strand
AAGACCAGGATTACCGAGCGCGTGAATTTTGAATTTCGCGCCGAGTTCCTGAACGCCTTCAATCACATCAATTTCATCGTCGGCAATCCGGCGGCTGACGTGAACGTGATTGGCGGTTTCGCGAATGCGACCTTCGGACAAGTGACTCAGGCTTATCGCGATCTTTCCACCACGAACGATCCGGGCGGACGTCTGATCCAACTGGTTGGAAGAATCAACTTCTAAATCCCATTCAACAAAAATCAATGGGAGGGGAACAGTCGAAACTGTTTCCCTCCCAGTTTTCGTTAAGGCGAGCAGGCAATATCGCTCGCAATCGCTCTTCAGCAACTGACCTGTATAGCTCTGGCAAATGAGATTGAATTACGCCAGCGCTAAACCATAAACAGCAATTCAATAAATCAATTGAAGTTTCGAGCCGGTGATGTTCACAGCTTAAAAGCCCGTGCCTGGTTCATCTTTAACTTCACTGAATAATTTTTTCCCGCAACGAACAGGATGATTTGTCGAGCATGACAAACCTGTGACAGCGGAAGTCGGAGCGCCGACCGGAATCAACTTTTCCCAAATTAATTCCCCAAGGAGGACGAAAATCATGAAAAGCGCGGTTGTTAAACTGACGACGGCAATTGCTCTCGTTGTAATGATAAACCTGACGACATTTGGACAGGTGACTTCCTCGCTGTCCGGTACGGTGACCGACCCCAATGGCGCGGTTGTAAATGGGGCGGTTATAGAAGTGAAGAACACAACTACAGGCGCAGAGTTCAGGGCTACAAGCTCAGGCAGCGGAGTTTATACCGTCCCATCGCTGGGAGCCGGGACGTACAATGTGAACATCTCAGCCGCCGGTTTCAAGCAGGTAGTTGTCAGGGATACAAAAATAGACGCAGGCGTGCCGGCGACTTTGAATGTTACGCTGGAAGTCGGCGCGGCCAGCGAATCCGTTGTCGTGCAGGGCGGAGCCGAAGTTTTGCAGACGCAATCGGCCAATATCGCAACGACATTGAGCGTCAACCAGATCATCAATCTGCCGCTCAATTCCCGCAACGCTCTCAATTTCATCGTCTTTCTGCCGGGAGTGGACACGCCCGGATTGGCTCGCGATTCGACCATCAACGGTTTGCCGGAAAGCGCCATCAACATCACGCTTGACGGCATCAACGTGCAGGACAATTTCAATAAAACCGGAGACGGATTTTTTGCCCGCATCGCTCCGCGACTGGACGCCATTCAGGAAGTGACTGTTTCAACCGCCACGCCGGGCGCTGATAACGGAGGCGGAGGCGCAGTCCAAATCAAATTCGTCACACGGCAGGGCGGCAATGAATTCAACGGCAGCATTTACGAATATCATCGCAATCCCGTGCTGAATTCCAATTACTGGTTCAACAACCGTGACGGCGCGCCAATACATAAAGAGACCGGGCAGCCCTGTGGCACGACTGCGCAACCTTACGACAGCGAAAAATGCAAAGCGCAGCGCGCTCGCATACTGTTAAATCAATATGGCTTCCGCGTTGGCGGCCCGTTTTTGTTCCCGAAGAAAATGTTCGGCCCGTTGGGTTTTGATGGCCGCAACAAAGCTTTTTTCTTCGTCAATTACGAAGAGTTCCGTTTGCCGAATGCCGCCAACAGAACGCGAACGATTTTCAACGAACGGACTCGTGCGGGCTTTTTCCGTTACAACGCGACCGTCAGCGGCCAGACTCAGGTTCGCGAAGTGAACCTGTTGGAATTGGCAGCGCGTAACAATCAAACCTCAACCATTGATCCCGTGATCGGTAAATTGCTGGCCGATATTCGCAACTCGACGGGAAGCGGAGGCATTACCGCGTTGACCGATCCCAACCTGGAACGGTTCGCTTATGTCGCCAGGGGCAACAACACGACTTACTTCCCGACCACACGTTTCGACGTAAATGTGACGGATAAACATCACCTGGAATTGACCTGGAATTACCAGAAGATAAATTCCACGCCGGACTTCTTGAATGGTCGCGATCCCGTTTTTCCGGGATTTCCGAATCAGGGAAGCCAGATCGGCGACCGTTATACGGGTTCATTGGCGGTGCGCTCGACCTTGTCGCCAACATTGGTCAACGAAGCTCGCACAGGTCTTTCCGGTGGGCCATCGCGTTTCAATCCTGAGGCCAGCGCTTCTACCTTCAGTGAAGCTCTCGCCAATCAGGCAGGGTTCAACCTGCAGATAAGCGCAGCGGGAATCAACAACGCGACTTCGACGCCGAATGCCAGCCGCCGGAATCCGTTGCTCAGAGATTTCAGCGATACGCTAAGCTGGACGCGAGGCTCGCATAATTTGAGCTTCGGCGGCCAGTTTCAACAATTAAATCTGACGTTGAACAGCCGCCCTGGTTTAGTTCCGACAATCGGCTTTGGCGTCAACGCCAACGATCCGGCAATCAACATGTTCACCACGGCGAACTTTCCCGGCGCTTCAGCGGCGAATCTGACCGCCGCTCAGAACATTTATGCGGTGTTAACCGGGCGTGTGGTGTCCATCGCTGCCAACGCGGTTCTGGATGAGAAATCCGGCCAATACGTTTATCTGGGTGAATCCATCAATCGCGGTCGCCAGCGTGAATACGGCTTATTTGTTCAGGACTCATGGCGAGCGCGTCCGAACCTGACGCTCAATTTCGGAGTCCGCTGGGAAGTGCAGGGACCATTCTCTGCGCTGAACGACGGTTGGACTCAGGTGACGGTGGATGATCTGTTCGGCGTTTCCGGTCCCGGCAATCTTTTCAAGCCGGGCACATTGACCGGACGGGTTCCGCAGTTCATCCCATTCAAGACAGGCGATAAGGCCTACAACATTGATTACAAGAACTTCGCTCCCAATTTCGGCATCGCCTGGACTCCGCGTTCGGATGGCGGCTGGTTGAAACGCTTGATCGGCGATGGCGGACAAACCGTCGTGCGCGCCGGTTATTCGATTGCATACAATCGCAACGGCCTGGGAGATTTTTCAGGTCAGTTTGGAGCCAATCCGGGTTCGACCATCAACGCCGACCGAAATCTGACCATAGGCAATCTGGGAACGCTGCCGGTGTTGTTGCGCGAAACCAGTCGGCTTGGCCCGCCCCCATTCGCAGCGACACCTGTTTATCCGCTTACCGAGGTCATCACGGGTGATGCGAATATCTTCGATCCAAATCTGAAAGTTCCTTATTCGCAATCGTGGACTTTCGGCATTCAGCGCGAAATTACCAAGAACATGGCCATTGAGGTTCGTTATATCGGCACGCGAAACCTGCGCGGTTGGACGGAATACGATCTCAATTCGGTTGAGCAGAACATTGTCGAAAATGGTTTGCTGAATGAATTCAAGCTGGCTCAGGCCAACTTGCAGGCCAACATTGCGGCGGGACGCGGCAGCAACTTCCGTTATTACGGGCCGAACACAGGCACTTCGCCTTTGCCGATTACGCTGGCTTACTTCGGCGGATTTCCCGCTTCACAGGCGAATGATCCGGCGCGGTATAGCTCAACGCTGTTTGCCAACAACACCTTCATCAATCCACTGGCTCTGAACAATCCTGGTCCCATTACTTATGCCGCCGCGCTGCACAGCGATGCAGTGCGCCGCACGAATGCCGCAAGGGCCGGATTGCCTGCAAACTTCTTCCTGACCAATCCCGATTTGCGTGGCGGGGCATTCTTTGTCGGCAACGGCGGTTACACGCGTTATGATTCAATGCAGGTTGAATTCCGCCGCCGTTTATCATCCGGCTTTTTGGTTCAGTCGAATTATTCATGGGCCAAGGGCTTCAGTTCGTCGCGCTTCTCTTTCCGCACACCGCGCGTCAACACCCTGAACGGAGGCACTCCGGGATTTGTGGCGCATTCGTTCAAGGTCAACTGGGTTTATGAACTGCCGATCGGGCGCGGCAAATCGCTGTTCGGAGGCGTCGGCAACCTGCTCAACCAGTTCGTCGGCGGATGGGAATTCCACGGCACCGGGCGCGTCCAGAGCGGGCGAATTCAGGATTTCGGCAACGTCAATCTGGTGGGCATGACCGAAGACGAATTCCGCAAATCCTTCGGGTTGTACTTCGACGATGCGGCCAGGGTCGTTTATCACCTGCCGAAGGACATCGTCGAAAACACGATCAAGGCCTTCAGCGTCAGCGCGACTTCGGCTGACGGTTATGGCGCGCAAGGCGCTCCGACAGGACGTTACATTGCCCCGGCCAACAACCGATCATGCATTCAGGTGGTCACCGGCGATTGCGCGCGTCAGAACCTGTACGTCACCGGACCGATGTTCACACGGTTTGATATGAGCGCAGTCAAACGGTTCAAGATAACTGAGAAGGTCAATTTCGAACTTCGCGGCGAATTCCTGAACGCGTTCAACAACATCAACTTCCTGGCCAGCACCAACCTGACCAATTTCAATAATCAATTGTTCGGTCAGGTGACGTCGGCTTTCCAGGATACGAACAACACTCAAGACCCCGGCGGGCGATTGGTTCAAATCGTCGCCCGACTCAACTTCTAAGCTCGGCATTGGAGC
>CAYRQB010000121.1:0-16074 GCA_964426025.1 uncultured Heliomicrobium sp. | reverse complement strand
TTTCAAGCAAGGAACTGAAGTCAGTGTCGAAAGCAATTTCAGTTGTTGTCATCGGTAGAAGTTTAAGTCAGCAGGAGCGGACAAGGCTGCGTAGCGCCAGCCAAACGCCGCTCGCTATAGTTGGGGAATTCCCCAACGCGCCGCAGGTGTTAGACGAACTGAACCGGCTGCGCCCACAAGCTGCGCTTGTGCTGCTCAACGGTGATTTAAACCATTCATTTCAACTTGTCGAACGGATTCATCAGGAAATTCCTGACACGGCAGTAATCTGTTCCAGCGAAGACAATTCGCCGGAGGTCATCCTTCAATCATTCCGCTCCGGCGCGACCGAATTTCTTCGTCAGCCTTTGGTGGAATCGGAAATCGCGGCGGTCTTCGCCAAAATTGAACAATCGGCTATTCGCCCCGAAGATTCGCATCTCGGTCGCGTGATCGCCGTTTACGCCAGCAAAGGCGGTTGCGGCACGACTTTCGTCACTGCAAATCTGGCCGCGAGTTTGGCCAGGCTGTCGCGCAAACGCGCCTGCGTCGTTGATTTGAACCTGCAGGCCGGAGACCAGCCTTTGTATCTTGGCCTTGAGCCGATCTATTCGATTCACGACATCGTTCGCAACTTCGACCGGTTGGATGATCAATTGTTGGCCAGTTACCTGACGCAAAGGTCGAAGTATTTGACCTTGCTCGCCGCTCCGACTGAAATCGGCAAGGATGAAGATGTGCGAGTCGAGCATGTGACAAGGGCTATCGCTTTATTGCGCGCTCAATCCGAATACGTGGTTATTGATCCTCCGCGGATGCTCAACGAAATTACAATCTCTGCGCTCGATGCGGCGGATGATTTGATTCTGTTGCTGACCCTGGATATTCCGGCCATTCGAAGCGCACGGCGCACTCTGGATATTTTTACGCGACTCGGTTACGACCGTAATCGAATCAAGGTCGTTGTAAACCGTTATACCAAGACCCCGGAGTTCGATCTCAAACAAGTTGAAAAAGTGCTTGAGACTCAGGTTTTCGGCACGATCGCAAACGATTACCAGGCTGCAATCGCGTCAATCAATGTTGGCGAACCTTTGGTATTGTCCAAAAATCAGACGCGAGTCATTCAGGATTTTGGCAATCTGGCCAGCAAAATCAGTGGGATCAAACATCAGACTGAAACAACTACACCTCCGGCAAAAACTCAGCGAAGCGGCTGGACTTCAATTTTCGGAAGCAAGCGCTGAGTGTAAACGACGGAAAGCCGGTTGTATTTTCAAACAAGGCCAGAGCAAAGAAATACTCTTCCCCCAATGCCGATTCGAGTCGGCGATAATTACTAAAGAATCACAACTATCCGTAAATTGTTGGTAGTGAATCGGGTCGAAAATTCCCTGACCGGATTACCAATAGCCCCCTAAAGGAAAACCATGTCAGTCATCAAAAGCAGATTACAGGAACAGATAAACGGGGGTGCGCCTCGAGCCAACGCGCAAGAGGCGAACGCCATGCAGGAGTTGAAGACCAAGGTTCATCGAACCCTGATCAACCGGCTCGACCTCACGAAACTTGAAGGTCTGGAACAACACGTTGTTCAGGCTGAGGTCAAGAAGGCCATTACGCGCATTCTTGAAGAAGAGAATGCGCCGCTTAGCGGCAATGAGCGCGAAAAGATTCAATCCGATGTGCTCAATGAATTGTTTGGCTTGGGGCCGTTGGAACCGCTGCTGGCTGACGCGACCATCGCCGACATTCTGGTCAATGGCTGGAAGAGCGTTTTTATCGAGCGTCGTGGCAAGCTGGAAAAAGTTGATGTTACGTTTCGCGACGACGCACATTTGCTGCAGATAATTGATCGAATCGTTTCCCGTATTGGCCGTCGCATTGACGAATCTTCGCCGATGGTGGACGCGCGGTTGAAAGACGGTTCACGCGTCAACGCCATCATCCCGCCGCTGTCGATTGACGGCCCAATGCTTTCGATTCGCCGTTTCGGAACCGATCCGTTGAAAATCAAAGACCTGATTGAACTGCGCGCGTTGACGCCTGAACTGGCCCAGTTGATGGAAGCCTGTGTCAAAGCGCGGCTCAATGTTCTGATTTCCGGCGGAACCGGCGCGGGAAAAACGACCATGCTCAACTGCCTGTCGTCGTTCATTCCGTTTGAAGAGCGTCTGGTGACCATCGAAGATTCGGCGGAATTGTTGCTGCAACAACCTCACGTAGTTCGTTTGGAAACCCGCCCGCCCAACATCGAAGGCAAAGGAGAAGTCACTCAGCGAGCATTGCTGCGAAACTCTCTGCGTATGCGTCCCGACCGCATTATCGTCGGTGAGGTGCGCGGCGATGAAGCGATTGATATGTTGCAGGCAATGAATACCGGCCACGACGGAGGCATGACCACCATCCACGCCAACACGCCGCGCGATGCCCTGTCGCGATTGGAAACCATGATCGCCATGGCCAATTTAAGAATCTCCGACAAGGCAATGCGACAGCAAATCAGTTCGGCAATCAACCTGATCATTCAGGTTTCGCGTTTGGGCGACGGTACGCGCAAAGTGATGAGCGTTTCCGAAATCATAGGCATGGAAGGCGACATCATCACCATGCAGGAAGTTTATCGTTTTATACGCACAGGCGTTGGCCGCAACGGCGAAGTGCAGGGACAGTTCCAGCCGACCGGCATTCGCCCGCGCTTTTCCGAACGATTGGAGCAGTACGGATTCAAATTGCCCCCCAATATTTTTGAGCCTCGAAACATTCCGCTCGAAGTCAATCAGGCGGGTTGGAAATCTCGGTAAAGTGACCGGAGCTGTGGTCATCTTGTTTTGGTTAAATTCGCGATCAACCTTCAGATTGCCAAACGCGCTGGGTTGTTTGCGTCTCCAATGAGGTAATTATGAGTCTGGTAATTTTCATTCTTCCGGCAATTATCGCCGCGATCTTTCTGATCGTTGCTTTCTATTTCTTCGTCAGTCGCGATACGGACGAATACAGACGGCGCATTGACGACCGATTGAAACAGTTGGTGCAGGAACGCGGCGGAGCCAGTCAGCGCGAAATGCAACTGCTCAAGGAAGAGTTGCTTAGCACGGTGCCGGTTTTTCACCGCACATTGATTCGCTTTGAGGTATTCAACCAGTTGCAGACGACGCTTCGGCAAGCCGATATGACAATCACGGTTTACCGGTTTATTACCTACAGCCTGATCGGCGGGTTGATCGTCGGATTGCTGACCTTCTTCTTTTCCGGTTCGCTGATGGCAATGTTCATCGTCACTGTCGTCTTGATGATTGCGCCGCTGATGTGGGTGTACAACAGACGCAATCGCCGTTTCCATTCGTTTCTGGAACAACTGCCGGATGCTTTGGAATTGATGGTTCGTTCGCTGCAAGCCGGTCACAGTTTCAGTTCGGCGCTGCAAATGGTGGCGACGGAAATGCCCGAACCGATAGCGCGCGAATTCGGTAAAACCTACGAAGAGCAGAATCTGGGTTTGAATATCAAATCGGCGCTGGAAAACATGGTCGAGCGTGTGCCAATTCTTGATCTCAAACTTTGCGTGACGGCTGTCCTGATTCAACGCGAGATAGGCGGCAACCTGTCGGAAGTGCTGCGCAATATCAGCCACACCATTCGCGAACGGTTTCGCATTCAGGGCGAGATTCGCGTCAAATCCGCGCAAGCGCGATTGTCCGGTTATATCGTCAGCGCCTTGCCGTTTTTCCTGTTCTTCTGGATCAATCTGGTAAACCCGGCTTATATGAAAACCATGTACGATCACCCGAATGGAATCTATATCCTGGGCGGCGGAATCGTGATGCAGGTCGTTGGATGGTTGATCATCCGCAAGATTGTGAACATAGAAATCTGATGGGAGTGAGAGATGGATTTTAACGCGTTGCTTTTCTTTTCAGCATTGTTCGGCACGGTGGTCAGTTTGGGGGTCGCCGGTTATTACTTTCTGGTGCGCCCGGCCAGCCCTGTCGAAACGCGATTGAGAGAAATCAATCCGCGTGTGGCCGAAGACGCTCCGCAACAACCGGTTTCATCCGTCATTGTAGAACGTTTTGCCAAACCGATAGCCCAGTTCGTTCCGCAACCGTCGCCGCGCAATCTGCGCCGGTTGAGAAGGCGTTTGATCCAGGCCGGATATTACAACGAGAACGCGGGAGCGGTTTATCGGGCGATCAGATTGACTTCCACTCTTGCGCTGCCGGCGATCATCTTCTTTTTCCTGACGGTCGTGATGCGCAGACCGGTGGACAGTTCGACAATGGGACTGACTGTGGTCGGTTTGTGTTATGGCGCATTTATGCCGTCGTTCATGCTTTCGCGAATGATCACCAAGCGGAAAGCGAAGATCACTCGCGCTTTGCCTGACGCGCTGGATTTGATGGTCGTTTGCGTTGAAGCCGGTCTGGGATTGAACGCGGCGCTGCATCGTGTCGGACGCGAGATGGAATTGGTCGAACGCAATCTGTCTGAAGAACTGGCCGTCACCAATCGCGAGATCAGGGCGGGCAAACCGCGCGATGAGGCGCTTCGCAACCTGGGCGACCGCACGGGAGTTGACGACGTGAAGTCTTTGGTGGCGATGCTTGTGCAGACGGATCGTTTCGGCACTTCAATCGCCGACAGTCTGCGCGTTTTCGCCGATTCGATGCGGACCAAACGTCGTCAGCGCGCGGAAGAGATGGTTGCCAAAGCCGCCATTAAGTTGATTTTCCCCCTGCTGTTGTTTATCTTTCCGGCGCTTCTGATCGTGCTGATGGGACCGGCGTTGATCAGAATTTATGAGCTGTTCGGGTTCATCAACCAATAACTTTCAGAACAACATTATTTGATATAAGGAGACCCCCCGATGGAAATCTTGGCGGCTCTGTTTTTGCAATCAGAGAGACCGGATTTAACGCTGAATTACTTCATCATCGCACTTCTTTTGGTCATTGCAGCAGTTTTAAGCGTGATCGTCGTTCGTCGCCGTATGAAAGAAAAAGACGATGATTGGTAAGCTTGAGAGATGAGGTTTTACCTTTGCGCGACCGGCCAGTTGCTGGCTGAAAGAGTCGTGCTTGCCAACACATTTTTCAAACGGCTGCGCGGCCTGATTGGCCGCCGCCGTCTCGCCCCCGCTGAAGCGCTGTGGCTGCGCCCCTGCAATGGCGTCCACACTTGGTGGATGCATTACGCGATTGACGTGATCTTCCTTGATCGCGAATTGCGAATCGTCAAGCTGGTTGAGAATTTGCGCCCGTTTCGCCTGACTGCCCCTCACCGCGCCGCGCGAAGCGTGCTGGAAATGTCAGCAAACTCGATCTCCCGCGCCCAACTGAAGGTTGGCGATCAACTTGAACTGATGCGCGAAGATCGTATTTGAGAATTTTTCGTGGCTCTTTCTCTCGGCATCTTCTGTTGAAGGCAATGCCGATGGAGCAAGCCAAAAGTAAACCTGATGACGATAGCAGGCAGGCAACGCCGTCAAGTAAGTGACAAGCAGATCAATCCAATTGCGCGTTGGCTGTTGCCGTCGCTTGGTGGATTGTCAATCCTGTTGGTGCTTCAACTGCTCATTACCAATTCGTATCGCTTCCTGCTCGACAGCGACACCGGCTGGCACATTCGCACCGGTGAGTTGATCTGGCAGACCCGATCAGTGCCGCGACACGATCCGTTTTCTCACACGATGGCGGGTCAGCAATGGTTCGCATGGGAATGGATGACAGATGTTCTGATGGCGGTTTTGCACGGATGGCGCGGATTGGCCGGAGTTGTTGGAGGCGCGATCTTTGTATTATTGGCGAGTTACGCCGCGCTCGGATGGTTGATGTTGCGGCGCGGAGCCGATCCGGTGATTGCCTGTGTCGTGGTGGTTTTCGGCGCCGTCGCCAGCATAGTTCATTGGCTGGCGCGCCCGCATCTGGTTTCAATCGCGTTGCTGATCGTTTGGTACGCGATGGTAGAAAGTTATCGCCGACGCCGCACGCGCTGGATTTACGGCGTACCGATATTGATCGCGCTTTGGGCGAATTTGCACGGCGCTTTTGTCGTGACGCTGGTCATGCTTGGCGTTTACGCCGTGGGTGAATTCCTGGAATTCGCCGCTCGCGGAAAATGGCGTAGCAGGGAAGCGCTAGGCGTATTGAAAACTTATTTGCTGGTAGCTGTTCTGTCCGCGCTGGCAGCAATGGCGACGCCTTATGGTTACAAGCTCTACGGCCATTTGTGGCGTTACCTGACGGACAGGCAATTGCTTTCGACGATTGAAGAATTCCAGTCGCCGAACTTTCACTCGACCGACGGCAAGCTGATTGAAATTCTGTTGGTTCTGGGCGTTGTGGCTGCGGTCAATGCGCTCAGACAGCGACGGTTTATCGAAACCGGATTGTTGTTGCTGTGGGGACATATGACGCTGCAATCGGAACGTCACGTTACGTTGGCGGTTGTCATGTTGACGCCCATCATCGCCGAGCAGTTGAGTTATTTGATTGCGGAATTGATTGACCGGACAGCGCAGGGCAGCGACACGCGCTCTAAAGCTATGCGAGCCGCGCGCGATTGGTATCGCAGCACGATGGCAATCAATCGTCAGTTGAACGGCGCTTCCTGCTATCTTGCGGCTTTCACTTTCGTCATCATCGTCGCTGGAACAGGACTGGCCGACAAGCTGCTGTCGCCGCGTTTCAGTGATCGCAGCTTTCCTGCTGCGGCAGTGGATTTCGTGCTCCAAAACCAGCAGATCAGCCAACTGACGGGCAAGATGTATTCGCACGATCAGTTTGGCGGCTATTTGATTTACAGGCTTTATCCGCAGTTCAAAGTCTTTGTTGACGGGCGCAGCGATTTTTACCGGCAAGGCGCTGTGCTGGACGAAATGGACAAGATCGTGCTGGTCAAACCCGGTTGGGATCAACTGCTGGATGAACGCTCCGTTGATTGGATGTTGCTCAAACGTCGGGAACCGCTGGCTCAGGTCGCGCTTTACAGCGGCAAATGGGCGAGCGTTTACGAAGATTCGATTTCACAAGTTTTGGTTCGCCAAGTTTTGGCCAAGTAGACCGTGCCCTACAACCAGGCATTTGCTGATGCTCTTAACGGTCTCAGCGTAATCGGGCGAGTTCAAACCCGCGCTTGCTGTTTTTCGCTGACACACAGAAAGGTGAGTTTTATGGCTCTGAAGAAAATTATCCGCTCTCTGCGTCATCCCGTGATTGCGGCCATCGCCATCGTTGCGTTGGTTGTTGGCGCCATAACGTCCGTGCCCGGCGTACGGACTCAATTGGTTTCCAATCTGGATTCCGGCGCAAATCTCTTCCTGTTCGAAGACGACGCTTCATCGGCTGATTCTCAATCCGGCAAGAAGGATAATGCCTTCAAGCGCGTTTTCGGCGCTCCGTTCAGGCTTGTCGCGCGACTGTTCAAACGCAAGGACGATAACCTGGCGAGCAGGAAACCGACCGACAAAGACATCGAAAAGATGAAGGTCATTCCGCTCAACCGCACGCAGCATGGAATGCCCGGACAGATCGCCGATACCAACGGTTCCGCCACCGAAGTCACAACGGCTGAATTGGCTGCTCAGAATTTGTTTGAAGAAGCCGTAACGCTTCACGGTCAGGGACGAGTTGACGGCGCGATTGAAAAACTGGTTGCCGCCACCGTCTTGCAGGAAAATTTCTCCGAAGCCTTCAATCTGCTCGGCGTTTGTTTCGACGAAAAAGGGCAGTACAAACTGGCGCAGGATCATTACAAGAAAGCCCTCAAGATTGATTCGAACAATTCGCGCTTCCTGAACAACATCGGCTACTCGTATTATCTGGCTGGCGAATTCGGCGATTCAGTCAAACAATACAAACGCGGTTTGAAAATCACGCCAAACGATCGTCGCATGCACAACAACATCGGTCTGGCTTACGGGCGCAAAGGCGATTACGACAAAGCCAGACAGCATTTCATCGTGGCGGTCGGCGAAGTCGGCGCGTATTTGAATCTCGGTTACATTTACAGCCAGGACGGAAAATACGATGACGCGATTAAAAGTTATGACATCGCGTTGAAGATGCAGCCGGATTCGCTGCCAGCGATGAGCAATCTGGCGCAGCTTTACGAGCGCACCGGAAGACTGCGCGAAGCCGGAGCATTGCAGGCTCAATACAAGAAGCTGGTCGCCGCCGAAAAAGACAAAGATCAGACTGTTATTCAAGACCCCGAATTTTAGTAACGAGTCCATCAGCGGACAGATAGAAGCTTGCTTCTATCTGTCCGCTGATCGCTTTTCAACGCCAACGGATGAATTATGACTGAAGCTGTTCAAGCCAAAACAAAAGCCTTTGCACCGCCGATGCCCGAATCAATTGAAGAGACGGGTTTGTCGTTTCAATTTCTGGCTGATCTGGCATTGAAAACCGCTGCCACCGAAACGGTTCAGACGACTGCGGCCATTGCCGATCGAATGTGTCTGCCGGTTTCGTTGGTGGAATTTTTGATGCAGCATCTTTACCGCGAAAAGCTGGTCGAGATTCGCGGCAACGTCGGTTTGAATAATAACCGCTATGCTGTGTTGGATCGCGGTTGGGATCAATTGCGGCGAATCATGGAAATTTCCGGTTACGTCGGACCGACGCCGGTTTCGCTGGCCGCTTACACGGCGATGATGCGTTCGCAGGCGCAACCAGAAGATTTGGTGGGGCCTGACACCGTCTCCGAAGCATTTCACGATCTGGTTTTGCCGGATTCGCTGTTGCAAACTCTCGGCTTTGCCATCAACTCTCGCCGCAGCCTTTTTCTTTCAGGCATTCCCGGCACAGGTAAAACTTCTGTGGCTGAGCGAATCAACAATGCTCTGCTGACCTCCGTCTGGATTCCTTATGCCGTCGCAGTGGATGAGCATGTGATCAACATTTACGATGGTCACAGTCACGACCGAACGATGGACGAAGCGCAGTATGATTCTTATGACCGGCGCTGGATCAGAGTCGCCCGCCCGTTGATTATCGTCGGCGGTGAAATGACGCTGGAAAGCACAGACCTGATTTACAACCGCGCCGCGCGTTATTACGAAGCTCCGTTTCAGGTCAAAGCCAATTGCGGAACTTTGGTGATAGACGATTTCGGACGTCAGCGCGTCGAGCCGGAAGATTTGCTAAACCGTTGGATCGTTCCGCTTGAACGCAAAGTGGATTTTCTGACTCTGCACACCGGCAAAAAAATCAGCGTGCCGTTTGAAGAACTGGTCGTCTTTTCGACCAACCTGGAACCCAGCCGCCTGGTTGACGAGGCCTTCCTGCGGCGAATGGGTTACCGCGTTCGCATCGAACCGCCCAGCGAAGAAACCTATCGCAGAATCTTCGAACGGTATACCGAATCGGCTGGCGTCGCTTACGATCCGTCGGTTCTGGATTATCTGATCTCGAAGTATCCGTCTGAAAAGCGCGTTATGAAGGCTTGCGAGCCTCGCGATTTGATCAATCGTTTCATGGACATTTGTCAGTACAAAGGATTGCCGCCGACGCTGACCAACGATTTGCTTGATCTGGCCTGGAGCAATTACTTTGGCATCGCGCACGCCTGAGGCTGTTGAGTTGGCCGGAAATTCAAGTGCGGGCGACAAGGCATAAAGTATGGACCTGACTTTCAATCACAAATCATTCTTTAGAACTCTTTGCGCGGGCATTTGCCTGGCAGCGGCTTTTTGCCTTGCCGCTATGGCGGACGAATTACATTTGAAAGACGGGCGTGTGCTTGAAGCGGAAGAAGTATGGGAAAACGGCGACATCGTTTGGTATCGGCAAGGCAAAATGATCGCTTCAGTCGCCAAAGCCGATGTCGTTCGGATAACCAAACCGAAACCTGCTGCTTCAACCGATCAAGATTCTCCGAAGCCTGTGGCGGCGAAACCGAACGCGAAAAACGCCGCCTCCGCTGTCGAACCGAATAACAACGCAGAGGTGAAGTCGAACCATAACGATTCGACCACGCGCAAAGTCACGCGGATTCTGCTGAAAGACGGGACTCAAATAGACGCAGATTCGATATGGGAAGAATCTGAGCGCATTGCTTACCGGTTCGGTAAAATGCAAACTTACATTGACCGGAATGAAGTGGTAAAAGTCATACGAGAAATTGAAGTTGCCGAAGAGCCTGTCGTTTCCAACGACGTGCGATTCAGGTTCACGACAGGCCATCGCGGCCTGGATCACCTGATCGTTTACAATGCGAACAGGTATGGCGTTGACCCTTTGCTCATTTACCTGGTTATGCGCGAAGAATCCGGTTTCAATTACCGCGCTGTTTCGCGAGTCGGCGCTCGCGGATTGATGCAGTTGATGCCTGCAACCGCCGCTCGATTGGGCGTCCGGAACATTCATGACCCGGTTGAAAACGTTGACGCAGGAACCCGTTATCTGAGAACACTGATTGATATGTTCGGCGGCGACATCAATCTGGCGCTGGCAGCATATAACGCGGGCGAAGGCGCTGTTTTGAAATACGGTCGCCGCATTCCGCCATACAGCGAAACTCAGAATTACGTCTGGCGAATCAACACGGCTTATCGTCGTGCCGTCGGACAATGAAAACGTGATCCACCCTCACCTTGCCTACCGAGAAGGAGGAAGTTTATGAAGTATCTCGTCCCTCTCTGCCTGATTATTTTTCTCGTCTTGCCTGCGGCTCATAAATCGTTCGCGCAGGACATGCGTACGCGAGAAATTCTGACCAACGAATCCATCGTCAGTTTGACCAAAGCCCGATTCAAGGAGCGCACGATCATCACGTTGATCCGCACTTCGCAAACCGCTTTCGACATCTCGACGCTGAAATTGGTTGAACTGAAGAAGCGCGGTGTGAGCGAGCGCGTCATCAGTGAAATGATCGAGATCACCAATCGCGGCGAAATGGCTCAGCGTTTGACCACATTGCGCGACGACGAATTCTTTGCCAAAGACGACGACGCATTTTTCAACGGGCCGATTTTCAAAGAGTTGCCGTCTGAGAAACAGGCAAAGAAGATGGAAGATGATGCGATGATTTTCGGCTCGCAATCCGGTGGCCGCAGCAAATCTCGCACGCGCGGGTTTGGGCCGAACGGCGAGCGTCAGGATCAAAGTGAAGTTTCAGGAACGGCTTCGGTCAGAATCATACGTCCGTCCGGAGAGCAAAACCCCGCCACTCCGAAGCTGGAGCGCGCTCCGAAGCTTGATAACCAGGGCGTTCTGGAAATGGTTCAAGCCGGTTTTTCCGAAGGAACGATCATTCGCAAGATCGAAACCTCTCAGGTCGAATTTGATCTTTCAGAAGCCGCCGTCGAAGGGCTGAAAAAGAATCGCGTCAGCGACCGTGTTCTGACAGCAATGAAAACGGCAATGGATGAATCGAAGTGAGAAAGGAAGTTTTCGGCTTTCTGCAAACAACCATCGGCTTGTTTCTGTTGCTGATTTTGTTCAGCGCCGCTCTGCCGGTTTGTGCGCAATCGCAAAGCAGAAAGCAGGACGCTCCGCCAAAAAAAATTCCCAACGAAAACACTATAGAGATTGAAACGACCGAAGTGCTTTTGCCCGTCACCGTTCGAGATTCATCCGGGCAATATGCGCTCAATCTGAAAGCCGAAGATTTTCAGATTTACGAAGACGGCGTTTTGCAACCGATCAGTTCGTTTTCGCTGAAACGCATGCCCGTTCACGTTGTGCTGTTGATTGACACCAGCAGCAGCGTCACGCGCGAGTTGGAAGATTTCAAAAACGCCGCCTGGCAATTCATCAACCAACTCGATCCCAACGACCAAATCTGTCTGATTCGGTTCGACGATGTTGTCGAACTGGTTCAGGATTGGACGAACAATCGGAACACATTGAAACGCGCATTGAACCGTTTGGGAAAAGGCTTGTTCACCAAATTCAACGACGCCTTGTACCTGGCGGCCAGAGAGCAACTCGGCAAAGTCGCGGGACGCAAAGCGATCATCGTTTTGACCGACGGCATTGACAGCGGGCGCGGCGTGACAACGCCGGACAGAGCTTTTCGCACATTGATCGAAGAAGAGACATCGGTTTATGTCGTCAGCAAAACTCGCATTCAGGGCCGAGCCGACAGGGAAAATCTTGAATTTTACCTGAAATCGTCTTCGTCGGCTGCCAACAAACTGCGAATCGAAGACCTGAAAATGTCCCTGGCTCAACTGGAAGAAAGCGAACGTTACCTGATGCGAATTGCCGAAGAAACCGGTGGCAGGGTTTTTCTGCCGGAAAGTTTTGATGATCTGGGCAATGCTTATCAACAAGTCGCCGACGAATTGCGCAGCCAGTACGTGATTTTCTACACCCCGACTAACCCGGAGCGTGACGGCAGCTATCGCTCGGTTCGCGTCAAAGTCAAACAGCCCGGTTTCCGAGCTGCGACGCGTTTCGGCTATTACCCAAAATAGCCTCTGTCTGCTTTTGCTGACGTATCCGCACACCGACCTCACTTTATTTTTCTGCCCCGAAACGAACAAATGCCATGACAAATACGAATTCAAGAAACGAAAGTGTATCCACGATGCGCGACCAAACCAAAGCTTTGAAATTGATAGTCGTCGTGTTGTTTGCAGGCGTGATTGCGGTTGGCGGTTTCTGGGCTTACCAGCGTTATTCGGCGAAAAGCGCTCCG
The DNA here is from genome assembly GCA_964426025.1 of uncultured Heliomicrobium sp. Classification (GTDB taxonomy): domain Bacteria; phylum Acidobacteriota; class Blastocatellia; order RBC074; family RBC074; genus RBC074. Next base: position 3,447 of record CAYRQB010000121.1, on the reverse strand, counting down.
CTGACTTCTGAGCAACTGACCGAACTTGCCAAAACAACTTCGCCCGAAGACAGGCAGGCGTGGGTAAACATAGTCAGAGGTTTTTTGGCGGCTGAAAACGTGCTGCCTATCGCTTCGCCGGTTGAGCCTAGAAACAACATCGGCGAAGCGTCAAAGGTTGAGCTTGGCTATCTGCTATTTTTCGATCCGATTTTGTCGAATGACAAAACTACTTCGTGCGCTTCCTGCCACCACCCGGATTTTGGAATGGCCGACGGGATGACGAAAGGCGTTGGCGCGGGCGGACGCGGTTATGGCGCTCATCGCGCAGGAACCGGGCCAGAACTTGCGCGCAATACGCCCAGCATCTTCAACGTCGCCTTCAACAACTTTCAGTTTTGGGATGGCCGCGTCGCCACGCTGGAAGAGCAGGTTCTGGTTCCGTTGTTTGCCGAAGACGAAATGAATCAGCAGAATCTGGCCGAGTTATTGAAGCGTCTGCGGGCAATTCCGAAATATCGCGAACTGTTCGCCAAAGCCTTCGGGTTCAAATCGTCGCAGGAAGGGCGCGAGATCAATTTGCAAAATATCGCTCGCGCCATTTCAGCGTTCGAGCGCAAACTGAACATCACCGAAACGAAATACGATCACTTTGCCAAAGGCAATGACGACGCTTTGACGAACGAACAGTTGCGAGGTCTGGCCGTTTTCTTCGGGCAAGGTCAATGTGCTGTTTGCCACATTCCGCCGCATTTTCATGACGGAGTGCTGTCGTCAATTGGCACGACGGCTTCTCCTGACAAAAACGCGCCGCTCGACACCGATCCGGGGTTTGGCGCGGTCATTCGGCGGCAGGACGGTTTTGGAATGTTCAAAACCCCCGGCTTGCGCAACGTAGAGCGGACGGCTCCGTACATGCACAACGGCGCATTCAAGACGCTGGAAGAGGTCGTTGAGTTTTACAACGACGGCGGCGGACGCGGACGGGGTTTGGACGTTTACAGCCAGGATTCAAAAGTCGCCAAGCTGGATTTGACAGAACAGCAGAAAAAAGACCTTGTCGCATTTTTGAAATCGCTCAACGATCTGGCTCCGCCACCTTCGCCTCCCGCCAGCGTGCCGAGCAGTTTGCCTGTCGTCGGAAAGTAATTCGGCAAAAATAAAGCGGCGAAGATAAACTTTGACAGAAACCTCAACTGTTCTTTGAACGTCATGTTTATCAAGTTGTGAACCGGATGTTAGAATTCAGTTCAATCAGTAGCCGAACACGACAGGTATTTATGGATAAATTTGAGAAAGAAAAAGAAATTTTCCTCGAACATCTGAAGAAGGCAGGTTTCAAAAAGACCACACAGCGCGATGTCATACTTGAAGTCTTTCTCAAAACCGAAGGACACCTGAGCGCCGAAGACCTCTACAGCCTTGTCAAAGAGGAAGACCCGTCGGTCGGATTTACCACAGTTTATCGGACGTTGAAGTTGATGGCTGAATGCGGTCTGGCCCGCGAAGAAGGTATGGGCGATGGCCGCAAACGGTACGAGCATAATTACAATCACCCGCATCACGATCATTTGATCTGCACCGAATGCGGCGAACTGATTGAGTTTTACAGCGAAACCATAGAAAAGAAGCAGGACGAGATCGCCGATTTCTACAACTTCAAACCGACTCGTCACAGCCTGCGCATTTGGGGGATCTGCTCCGCCTGCCAAACTAGAAATCAAAAAGCCCCAACCAAAAATGACCCGAAAGCGCATTCAGTAGCGCGCGGCTAAATAAAATTTATCAGCAGTGAAAATTGGAAGACTGACATTGTGGTTTTTGCTTGTCGGCGTCTGTGTATTTGGCGCTTGCAAGTCAAATTCGCCAAAGGAAGAACAGGCACGGCAAATTGAAATCGCCAGCGTTGAAAACCTGATGCCTGAACGCGTCCAGACTGTTTTCAATCGCAGTTGCGCTTCCTGTCACGCTCACGATGGACACGGCATAACCGGCGTTGCGCCGGATTTGCGACAAGCGCCAAAACGTTCCGCCGATGATTGGGTGAAGTATTTCAGCAGTCCCCAAAGTCTTCATCCGGGTTCAAACTCTCCGTCAACAATGTGGATGACGCTCGACGAAAAAATAGCCGTCGCCAATTTTCTCAGTCACGAATACGATCAGCCGACGGATGGCGAAAGCGCTCGCTAGCCGAATCAAAAAAGCTGTGTTAGCCTGACCGCGTAAAGACATGGAATCGCAAGCTCACATCTATCAGCAGGAAAATGCGCCTGAAAACGGCGGTGAATTTCCGCAAGGTTTCTGGCCACGCCTGAAATCTCGCTCAAATCGAATCTGGCAAATCCTGCGCAATGTGATGCGCGGATATTTGATGGGACAACCGACAGACGAATCTCGCCCGCGTAAAGGGTGTTGTTAGCGATTACAAAATCACGCATTTCATTTTCGCAATGAACCGAGACCTGGAAAAACTGGTAGAGCAGATTACCGATCAAATCGTTGCGCGGTTGGAATCAGAACGCGGCTACGGTTTGAATGGCGATGAGGCCGTGCAATGCAGCCCGCATCACATCGCTTGCGCATTGCAGGCTGGCGCTTCGCGCATTGGTTTGGGTTGGGGACAAACGGCGGCTGCCAATGCCGAAGTCGCGCGTTATATTGACCACACGCTGCTAAAACCCGAAGCCTCTCGCGCCGAGGTCGAGAAGTTATGTGAGGAAGCTCGCGCTTTCAGCTTCGCTTCGGTTTGTGTCAATCCAACCTGGGTCAAAGAATGCGCTTTTCTGTTGCACGGATCGCCGGTCAAGGTTTGCACTGTGATTGGCTTCCCGCTCGGCGCGACTTTGCCTGATGTGAAAGCTTACGAAACCCGCCGGGCGATCTTCGATGGGGCGACCGAAATTGACATGGTCATCAACGTTGGCGCGCTGAAATCCGGCGACGATATTCTGGTCAAACGCGACATTGCCTCCGTGGTCGAAGCCGCTCACGACGCATGCGCCATCGTCAAAGTAATCATCGAAACCGCGCTGCTGACCGATGACGAGAAGGTTCGCGCCAGCGTGCTGGCAAAAGAAGCCGGAGCGGATTTCGTCAAAACCTCAACCGGTTTCAGCAAAGGCGGCGCGACTGTCGCCGATATTGAAATGATGAGGAAAGCCGTCGGCGCTGAAATCGGAGTCAAGGCGGCAGGCGGAGTAAAAGACCTGGCTTCGGCAAAAGAGATGATTGCTGCCGGAGCGACGCGAATCGGAGCCAGCGCAGGCGTCAGGATCGTGCAGGAATCCAAAGGCGTGAAACCGGCGGGCAGCCCGGTATCAGGCAATTATTGAAGAGCCGCAAGCGCCTTTCGGCTTGGTTGACGCTCTCGCAAATCGTTTGCTAGTATGCGCCCTCGCTTTTGGAGAGTTGACAATTCGGGCATATAACTCAGCGGTAGAGTGCTGTCTTCACACGGCAGAAGTCACA
>CAYRQB010000120.1:0-16093 GCA_964426025.1 uncultured Heliomicrobium sp. | reverse complement strand
ACCGTTTCGCTCGGCTGGTTCGTTATCGGGGCGATATGAAAGCTGAATACGAATCTTATGCGCCGGACGCCAAACAAATCATCGAAGCTTTTGTTCGCGGCGTGAACGCGCAAATCGCCTTGGTCAAAGCATCCGGCAACTTGCCGATTGAATTTCAGCTTGCCGGATACGAACCCGAACCATGGACGCCCGAAGTTTGTCTGACTCGAATGGCCGGTTACGTCATGACTCGCAACGCGACGACCGAAATTCAGCGCGCGGTTTTGGCGCGCCAATTCGGCAAAGAGTTCGTTGACGAATGGATGGAAACCGAACCTAAGCGCAAGCTGGAAATCCCCGAAGGTTTAGACCTGGCCGGGATTGATCCGAAAATTCTGGCAGCGGCAAACGCAGCCGGAGCCGCAGTCAGTTTCAACCCCAGCGACGGCAGCAACAACTGGGTGATTGACGGCACGATGAGCGTTACCGGCAAACCGTTGTTGGCGAACGATCCGCATCGCACGATTGCTCTGCCAAGTTTGCGTTATCTGGTTCATCTGAACGCCCCGGGTTGGAATGTGATCGGCGCTGGCGAACCTGCTCTGCCGGGAGTGGCCGCCGGTCACAACGAACGTGTCGGTTTCGGCTTCACCATCGTAGGCATTGACCAGCAAGACCTTTACGTTGAAGAAACCAACCCCGCAAATCCGAACGAATACCGCTGGCAAGGCCGCTGGCAACCGATGCACGTCGAGCGCGAACAGTTGAAAGTCAAAGGCGAAGCCACGCCACGCGAAGTCGAATTGAAGTTCACGCATCACGGTCCTGTCGTTTACGAAGACAAGGAACGTCGCCGCGCTTACGCTTTGAAATGGGTTGGCAGCGAACCGGGCACGGCTGGTTACCTGGCTTCGCTGTCGTTGAACCGCGCGCAAAACTGGCCGGAGTTTTTGAAAGCTTTGGAACGTTGGAAAGTGCCTTCGGAAAATCTGGTTTACGCAGACGTGGACGGAAACATCGGCTGGGTTGCCGCCGGAATGACTCCGATTCGCAAAGGCTGGTCGGGGCTGTTGCCTGTTCCCGGCAACGGCAAATACGAATGGCAGGGTTTTCTACCTCTGAAAGATTTGCCGCAAACCTACAATCCGGCGCGGCACTTCATCGCCACAGCCAATCACAACATTTTGCCGCCGGGTTACGACAAAGAGCTTGGTTACGAATGGTCAAACCCGCTGCGCTTTTTGCGAATCGCGGAAGCGCTCGGCGCGGCCAAAACCAAACTGACTGTTGAAGATTTTCAGAGATTGCAGCACGACGAAGTTTCGCTCTACGCTCGCGCGCTGACAGCCACGCTCGGCGAAGCCAAAAACGCGCCCGCCAACTTGCAGCCTTTCGTTGAACTGCTGACTAAATGGGATTGGCGACTTGGCAAAGATTCAGCCGCCGCCGCGCTATACGAAATCTGGTTGCCGAAACTCCCTTCCGCAATTTTCAAAGCTCAGGTTCCTGAATCCGCCTGGCGAACCGTCGCCAACCGCATTCAACCCGGCAAGGTGATTGACGCGCTCAGAAATCCTTCGCCGCGTTGGTTCGGCAAAGACGCCGTTGCCAGCCGTGATGCGTTGATTTGGAAAACTCTTGCTGAAGCCGTCGCCGACGCGAAAAAACTGCTCGGCGATGATCCGGCAAAATGGCGATGGGGAACATTGCACGTTGCCGAATTCAATCATGCTTTGGCGATAGACGCCGAACGCCGCGCGCTGTTCAATCTGCCCGCGCCCGAACGCGGAGGCGACGGCAACACGGTCAACAACACCAGCGGCCCTGGATTTCGTCAGGGACACGGAGCTTCATTCCGCGAAATTCTGGATGTGAGTGATTGGGATCGTTCGGTGGGAACCAACGTGCCGGGACAATCGGCTCAAGCCGGAAGCAAGCATTATGGCGATCTGTTGCCGATGTGGGCCGAAGGAAAGTATTTCCCTTTGCTGTATAGCAAAGCGAAGGTCGAAGCATCGGCCAAAGACCGGCTGACGCTGGAGCCTAATAGCGCGAAGTTCTGAAAAAGCATGCAGGTCGAGTGATTCGGCAATCGTCGTTGCTCGACCGTGATCTTTCAATCTCGACGTCTATTTTACCGTGACCAGCAGCTTGTAACGCGCTGTCGGATGACCGACAACATAGATGTAGTAATCGGCGGTCTTGGGAACCTGGCCGCTCCAACGTTTGCCATCGGCAGAAGCCTTTCCAAACGAAACCGGCTCGCCGCTGAAAAAATTCGATGATTCGCTGACAGTGAATTCAGCCCGATTGTCATCCTTGAGTTGCCACGAGATTTGCACCGTCAGCGTCCGGCCTTTGCGAACATTTATCACGTAACTGTCATGAGATTCGCCGCCGATAAAACCTCTGGCAGTAGCCGGACTCCTCAACCTTTTCTTTGGAGTCGTATCCTCTTGCGCCCACGTCAGGTTTGCAGTGAGCAATAAAGTCGCCAGAGTGACGAGCAGTAAACAAACTCTTCTTCGGTTGATAAGCATAAGGTTTTCTCTTTCTATTCAGTTTCGATCTTGAAATCTGGCGCTGACGAATTTGGAATGGCGTTGAAAGCTGACCTTGTCAACGATTGCTGTGAATGCCGCCGGAATATTTGCCAATTCGCCCGCCTGAACCGACAGCCCAAACCGTACCGGATTTGGCGACGCTCAGCGCGTGATAACCTGTATTGCCAAGACTCTTCCAGCTTGCGCCGTTATCCTGAGAATAATCCGCCCCCGACGGTCCGACAGTGACGATTGTCTTTGAGCCAGGCCAATAAGAAACGGCGGAGCGGAATCCATTCGGCATGGCTTTCGTCAACGTCCAGGTTCGACCGCCGTCTGTTGTTACCGCCGCATTGTCGCGAGCTTCGGTCTCCTTGTTATAAGTTCCACCGACAATGATGCCATTGCGCGCATCCCTGAAAGCAATAGAGAAAATTCCCGAAGCCGCCTCGCCACTGATGATTGGCGCTGTTACGACCTGCCAGGTTTCGCCGCCATCGGTTGAACGGTAAATGCGAGCCGCCGCGCCGCCAGTCGCAATCCAGACGTTATTACGGCCTTGAGTGGTAATGCAGGTTCCGCTGGCAGCAAATCCGCCTTCGCCGGAAACGGCTGGAGGGATGTTTTCTGATGGAATCTCTTTCCAGATTTTGCCGCCGTCTTCGGTTTTGATGATCACCAGCTTTCCATCAACAGGATCGCTGAACGCCACTCCGCGATTTCTGTCCCAGAAAGCCATTGCGTCAAAGAATGCTTTTGGTTTGCCGTTGGTGAATTGCAACTGCCAGCTTTTGCCGCCGTCGGTAGTTTTGTAAATGCGTGATTTGTCGCCATCGCCGATGCTCAACAAATAAGCGGTGTCGGGGTCGAAAGCATCAACGTCGCGAAAATCCAGCTTGTCGGAATCAGGCACAGTCAAGACCTGCCAGCTTGCGCCGCCATCGGTGGTTCGCAGACAAGTTCCGTTTGATCCGCTGGCCCATGCGATTTTGTCGCTGACTGCGCTGACACCCCGCAAGCTGGATTTCCTGCCGCTCGTTTGTTCGACCCATTGAGCGTAAACCAACTGGCAGAGAGATATGCTTATCAGTAACAGTCCGCAGAAAGAAACTCGATTGGAGTGAAGATTCATGGCTTTATCTTTTTGCACAATTTACCCATTGACCATCAACCATTGTCAGTCAGGAAGCCGGATTTCCTCCTGACTGACAATGGATAAACGAATCGCAAAAACCCGCTTGCTACCGCGCGCGGTACTGACCCGGCGGAGCAGTTACCCTTGCTATTGGTTTGGTTGCTTCATCACCAGGTTTTCGATGAAGAACTCCATCATTCGATCCGGGCGAATGCCTGAATGACCGGCGTCCGGGCCGACCTGAACTTCAAAACTCTTGTTGGCTTTTTGCAGCGCCTGAATCAATTGCATTGCGTTGTTCGGGTGAACGTTGTTGTCCGCCGTGCCGTAATAAATCATCAACCGGCCTTGCAGCTTGTCTGCGTAATTCATGGCGTTGCCCGCTTCGTAACCTTCCTTGTTTTCCTGGGGAATCCACATATAACGTTCGGTGTAAATCGTGTCGTAATGGTGCCACGAAGTGACAGCCGAAGAAGCCGACGCCGCCTGGAAAACATCAGGATGGCGCAACAAACAAAGCGCCGATGAATAACCGCCGTAAGACGTGCCGTAAATTCCTACTCGGTTTTTGTCCACGTATGGACGAGTCCACAGCGATTTGACGCCCGCGGCCATGTCATCCATTTCAGTGACGCCGAGTTTCATGTAGATCGAATCGAGCACACGTTTGCCTCTGCCCGGAGCGGCGCGCGAATCAACGTTGACCACCAGAAAGCCGTATTCTGTCAGAGCGCTGGACGGCGAAAAAGTTTCGCGCGCCACGTTGCTGGCCGAAGCAGGGCCGCCATAAACGGCAACCAGCACGGGATATTTTTTGGCGGGATCGAACTTCGACGGGAAGTGAATCAAACCGTAAAGCGTCGTCTGACCGTCGGCGGCTTTGAAGTTGAACATCTCCAGTTTTTTCAGACCGAGTTGATCGAACTTCGACAGGTCGCTGGTCGCCAGCGTTTCGATGATTTTGCCTTCGGCGTCAACCAGACGCGTCGCGGGCGGCGTGTTGTGAGTTTGCGCCACATCAATGAAATGTTTGCCGTCGGGAGCCAGATCAACCGTGTGATGATAAGCCGGATCGGTCAATCGCCTGTCGCCTTTGCCGTCTAAACTCACGCGATGAAGTTGCAGCTTCATGTGGTTGTCGCCGCTGCGCGCCAGGTAATAAAGCAAGCCGGCTTCTTCGTCCACGCGAACGATGTTGGCGACTTCAAATTGATGATCGGTCAGCGTCGCCAGCAGTTTGCCGCTGAGGTCGTAAAGGTAGAAATTCTTGAAGCCATTCCGCTCCGACATCCAGATGAACCGTTTGTTGTCCTTCAGGAACTGCATCGCCGGAGAATTTTCAGTCCAGCTTGGCAACCATTCTTCGCGAATGATGACGCGGCATTTGCCCGTTTCGGGATTGCAGGCGCTGAATTCCATGATGTTCTGTCGCCGGTTGGTGCGGTTGCATAACAGTTCAGTTCCGTCCGGCGACCACGCGATGTTGTAAACGTAATGACCGACGACGGAATTTTCGAAGCCCTGAGCGTTGCGAACATCGAACTTCACTGTCTTCCTGCTTTCCAGGTCGTAAACGTAAACATCTGCTATCGGATTGTTGACGCCCGCTTTCGGGTAAGCTTCGATGTCCATTTTGCTTTGCAGCTTGGTCTGATCCAGTTGCAGGTAATAATCCGGCACTGGGCTTTCGTCGAAACGATAAAACGCGATTTTCTTCCCGCTTGGCGACCACCACATGGCTGTGTTCTGCCTCAACTCTTCGCCGTAAACCCAACTGGCCGAACCGTACTTGATGCGAGTCTTTTCGTTGCCTTCGGTGGTGATGGCAGTTTCGTTGCCGCCGTTCGCGTCGCTCAGCCACAGATTTCGGTCGCGGTAAAAAGCCTTCAGCTTGCCGTCCGGCGACATTGACGAATCGAATTGCCGTCCACGCTCCGGGCCGCCGCGCCGTCCGCCGAATCTGTTTTGCGGATCGCTCGTGGCAGTTGTCGTTTCAATCTCGACGGCTTTTCGCGTAGCGATGTCATACCGATAAGCCTTGCCGTCCTTGCGGTATTCAAAAGCGCTGCCGCCGTCTTTCCATACAACTCCCAGCGCGCCGGATTTGACCGAGCCTGGAATCTGGCTGTTCATTTTCTGATATTGGTCGTAACCGGGCATGGCTTTCAGCCGATCCTGCGCAGTTGAAGCGACAGGCATCAGGCCGACAGCCAATATCAAAATGCCAACGACGAAGCGGCGAACGACGAACACGCTTTTCATACGCTTATCAATCATGGGGTTTTCCCTCCTAGGTTATGAAGCTCAGGCTGACAGCCCGCGCGTTTATTCAGGATTGCGATGTGGCGCGTAGCATACCCGACATCGCGCCCGGTAAAAACCTTAGGGATCGAACAATGATAAATTTCCTTTGCATAGCAATTTGTGACCGAGCGAGGAGAGAAAAATCTTGACAGGCTCGCGCTCGGCAAGTCAGCAGTTGATGTGTTAATCTCCAATCCTCCCCAGCGATTTCCGGGTTATATCTTTGATTCTGCTTGCAACAGGAGAAGCGAGTTATGGCGGCATTTGATCCGACGGATACCGTGCGGTTGTGCGTGTCTTGCAAACAATGCTATCCGGCAAACCAGCAGTTTTGCCGTGACTGTCTGGTTGAACTGATTCCGGTCGAGACCATTCCATACACAATCAATTCGCGGTATCAGCTTGACCGCGTTCTGGGGCGCGGCGGCACGGGTCTGGTTTTCGGCGCCACCAGTCTGGAATCCGGCCAGCAAATAGCCGTCAAAGTCATCCGCGCCAGCGTCATTGCGGATCCGCGCGCGCAGGATCGTTTTCGCCGCGAAGCACAGATTGCTCTACATTTCAAAAACCCTCAGGTTGCGGCGGTTCTGGATTTCGGTTTGCTGTCGGACGCGACAGGTTACGTCGTTACGGAATTTATCAAAGGCGCTTCGTTGCGCGACGAGATGAAAAAGACCGGCAAGTTCGAGGTTCAGAAAACAATCAATATTCTGGCTGAAATCTGCGAGGCGTTGGATGCGGCGCATAAAGCCGGATTGGTTCACCGCGATATGAAACCCGACAGCGTCATTCTGGCTGAAGACTCTGAAACATCCATGGATACTTCAACTCCGCGAATTGTGCTGGTGGGGTTCAGCTTCACCAAGTTCGCGACCGGCAAACAGTTTGTGCCCGGAACAACAGCGCGGTTGCAGGGATTGGGGCAACTGCCTATGCGCCCGACTTACCTAAGCCCCGAACAGTTTCGAGGCGAAGAGGCCGATCTGCGATCAGACGTGTACAGTCTTGGAGTTATCGCCTACGAGATGTTGGCCGGGCAGCCGCCGTTCACTGCAAAACGAGTCGGCGATTTCGGCGTCAAGTTGCTGAACGCCCGCCCGCAATCATTGCAACAACTGAACCCGGAGGTAAACGCCCGGATCGAAGCCGAGATTTTACGCGCGTTGGAAAAAGACGCGATCAACCGCCAGCAACGAGCGTTGGAATTCAAACGCGACCTGGTTAACGCCGCTCACCTGAGCTGATCGAATTTCAACACGACCGTCAAATAGAAAAACAAAAGCCACACAGGAAAAGCTTCTACGGCTTACCTGTGTGGCTTTTGAATTTTGCAGAAGTGATTTATCGCCTGACGCCGAACGCACTTCGCACTTCTCCGGCGTCAATGCGCGTGTTGTTGACGCTGCGACCTCGCGGCATTCCCAGAATGATGTCCGACGGATCAACGCCATTGACATTGCCCATGGCCATCGAACCGTTGCCCAGATTGTCGCCGGGATCGGCTCCTATCACCATCCAATCGGCAGGTCTCATGGCCAGATCGAAAATTCCCGTCAACCCGTTTCTGGAACCGTAAATCACATAAACCGCTCCGACCGGGTCGCGTTTTGAATCAATCAAGTCTGCGCCCGGAGCGCCGATGGCCAGGTCTGGAACTCCATCGCCATTGAAATCTCCAACCGCAAGCGATTTGCCTAACGCGTCAGGATACAGGTCATCATTCGCGCCAGCGCCGATGACAGTCAGATCAACCGGGCGATTTTGCAGATTTGAACCGCCGTAAATGACGAAGACTCCCCCCACATCTTTGCGCGAAACGCCCTGAGCATCAGCGCCAATCGAACTGATGATCAAATCGCTTTTGCCGTCGCCGTTCAGATCGCCCATGACAATTGCCGATCCCAGTCCGTCGCCTTCGGCTGAGCCGAACAATATCAGCGACGAAGCTTGTGAAGTGTTTTTTACTCCTTCGAGATTGGATGCGCCGAGCGCCAGATAAACTATGCCGCTGCCTTTCAATCCGTTTGAATTTGCCAGCGGTCCGCCAATAGCGATGTCAAAAAGCGTGTCGCCGTTGAAATCTCCGACCGCCAAAGTTGTGCCGATTTCCGCGCCGACCATCGTTCCGGTCACAAGGTAGTTGGGCGGCGTCGTGGAAAGATCAATCGTCCGCGTGAAGTTCGGACCGCCGAAGAAAGCCATCATCGCTCCGACCTCATTCAACGGCGCGGCGCCTGTTACGTCGAAACCCGGAGCGCCAACGATCAAGTCCGCAGCAGTCGAGTTATTCTTTGGAACAACTTTGCCCACAACCAGGCTTGCGCCGAATCGCAAACTTCGCTGCGAACCGATGATCGTCGCGCTGGCCAATCGTGTGATTGAATCCTCAGTCGCTCCGACAAGATTGCCGTAAACGACGTAAACCTTACCGGCGTCGGGCAACTGACCTGTATCCGCTCTGGGCGCGCTGATAATCAAATCGTTTTTGGCGTCGCCGTTCAGGTCGCCGATTGCCAAAGCTGATCCGAAACGATCTCCGCCCGCTTCGCCCAGTATTTCAACATCGGCCTTGTCTCTGGCCAGATCAATTGAGGCCGTCAAATTCGCGCGACCGAAGAAAACATAAACCTTGCCATTATCGAAACCGACGCCATTGGCTCCGGGAGCGCCGACGGCAATGTCAGGGATTCCGTCTCCGTTCAGATCGCCTGTCGCCACACTCGCGCCCAGCGCGTCGCCGTCATCGGAAACCGATTGAGGCAAAGGCCCAGCCGCGCCCCAAACCGAGAACGGAGAACTTTCACGGCCCAAATCGCGGACTACGTCAAAAACCGTGATCCGAACTGTTTTGGTTTCGCTGACCGGGTTTGGAGAATTGATCGTCGCCTTCAAAGAAACGATGTAACTTCCCGCCTGAGCGATGTTCGGAGTCCAACGGAATTGCGCATTGTTGATGGACAAAACCGAGACGTCCGCGCCTTCGGGAAGTTCCATAGCCTGTATGGTCACCGGTCCCGGCAAACCCGTCGGAGCGGAAACGTCAAACAGCAGCGTCTGGCCTTCATTGACAAATTGTTGCCCCGGAACGGAAATCAGCGAAACATCATTGACGGTGATGACAACCGTTTTTGTATCGCTTAAAGGAGTCGTGGCGTTATCCGTGGCTCTGAAACTGACGGTGTAAGAACCGGCCTGGTTAAAATTCGGCATCCAACGGAATTGCATGCTGCCCGGTGCGGTTGGCATTGTCGTCGCGCCTTCGGGCGAACCGGTGGCGGTTATCGTCAACGACTGCCCGGCATCAGGGTCTGTGGCCGAAACAGTGAAGAGCAACAACTGACCTTCATTGACCGATTGGGCGGCAGGTACAGTAATCGCTGGCGGATCATTGACCGGTCTGACAGTGATAACAGCCGTGGCGGCAGCGCTGTCGAGCCTGCCATCGTTGGCCGTGACGGTGAAACGATCCACGCCGTTGAAGTTCAGGTTCGGCGTGTAAATATAATCCGGCGGATTGCCGCTGAGCTTGCCATTGGCAGGTTGAGAAACAATTTTGATTGTAACTCTGTCTCCGTCCGGATCGGAGGCTTCTACTTTGACCGTCGCCGTCGTGTCCTCATCAATCGTGACGGCGTCAACTTTCACCGTTGGCGCGCGATTGACTTTATTGACAATGACCGCCACTTCCTCTCTGGCGCTGGCGTTCTGACTGTCAGTGGCTGTCAGGATCAAGGTGTATTCGCCTGCCTGAGAGAAATTCGGCGCCAGTCGTAAGACAAAGGCGCTGGCCGCCAGTTGCGCTTTTTCAATGCTTGCGAAACTGGCCCCGGAAACCGTGACAGTAACTGTTTGCTGAGGGTCTGGATCGGTTACGACAATGGGAATGTCTACTCTCTTGCCTTCATCAACCACTATCTTCGGCGGAGCGATGATCGTCGGCGGGCGATTGTCTTTTTCATTCGGCAAAATCACATCCGGCATCTTTGTAATGCCGCCAACCGCAGCCGTCGCGTTGGCGCTGTTGATGCGGTCAACACGGGCGCTGGCTCGCAACAGCCCAACGTCAACCGACAAAGTCTCGCCTTCTTTCACCGGCACATATCGCAACACGTAACTGCCGTTGCCGTCTGTGAAAGCTTCTCGTCCTTTCAATCGAACCAAAGCTCGCGGCGCGGGAGTTTTACGATCGTTTTCCAGAACCCTGCCGACAACCGTTGTCGTGGGCTGAACAAGTGAAGCGAAATAGTAGCTGGTAATCTTGACCGCATCATTTTCGGTTTCGATTCGCTGGCCGTCAGCAGAGACGGTGACGGCTGACGATTCCGGCAAGAATTTGCCCGCATCACGGTCGAACCGGAACAACACCAGACGAGTGCCTGCCGGAAAACCGTCCGTATTCGGAAAGACCAGTTTCGCGCCCGGATCAAGCTTGACGTTAAACGGCGTAATCTGAACTATGCTGGTGCTGAAGACACCGAAAGGCAATTCCACAGGGGTTCGCGCATTTTTCAGCGGAGTCAGCGTCAGCGTCGCGCTGTTGCCGCCGGTCGGAGTCGTGACTTTGACGTTGGACGGAACGATCAATTGAAACTCGTCCGTTTGAATTGTGACCGATTGCTGTTCAGGCTGAGCCTGAGAAACATTTTCCTGGCCATTGCCCTGACCGGCGAAAGAACCTCCGCCAACAGTTCCGCTGCCTCCGGTGCTTTGCTGCAAGGCGATGTGATTCGGAAACTGGTTGTCGCGATTTTTCAGTGCGTTGATCTTCGCGGAAATCTGCGGATAAGGCGGAGTCGTTTGAACCGTCCCGCCATCAACTTCGACAAAATGCGCTCCTTCGGGCACATCGGCCAGGACGAAAGAGCCGTTGTTATTTGTGGACGTGATCAATTCCGAATTATCCAGCAGCTTTACTTTTATCCCCACACCGGCCAATGGCTGTCCGGATGTGTTTTCCACCCATCCGCTGATTGAAGTTCGCACCGGCAAAACTTCGCTGCTCATGCCTTCGCCCTGCAAAGTCCGCACGCTGACGGTTCCGGCTTCGACACCGAACGGAACCACCACACGAAGCTGTGTGCTGGTGGCTTCCATAACCACTGCTTCACGCCCGCTGATGCGAACCAGATTCTCCTCTTTGACCAATGAAAAACCCTGTCCGTTGATCAGCAATTCAGTCCCGGCCAGAGCAGGCGCCGATCCGAATCCGCTGACTTGCACAGGCGAACCGCCGCCGTTGCCTGCAATTTCAATATCCACGACATTTGATGAGGCATATCCGAGTCCGGTAACTGACACGTTGACGACGCCACGCCCGAGCAGGCTGCGCGGGACAAGCACATTGACCTGATCCAGTCCGATGAAATCTGGTTGCACTCCGGCAAACAGCGGAGTCACTTCAACGCCTCCAATCAGCACGCGAATGTTTTCGTTCAAATTGCCATTGTTGTTGTCGTCAGCCGAATTATGAATTCCCGACAGGAAGAGAACTAAAAAAACCAATTCGCCATCCGGACCCAGGTCAATGGGTTTGGTGATAAATCTGCCGGCAGATGTGCTGAACTGAGAAAGCGGTTCATAACTTTGCAGGCCGTTGGTTTTGACACGAAGCACGGATGCCGCCGGAACTCCTTTGCCGGTTGAATTTGCTGTGAAGATGGCTGGAGCGACTCTGGCAACCTGCACAGCGCCGTTTGAAGTCGTGGCTCCGGCTTTGACAACCACATTCGCAGTGCCGGATTCGGTCGCCGATGGCATCACATAATTGATTTGATTCGGTGAAACGAAAAACAAACCGGCTTTGCGCCCGTTCACTTCGACTGTAGTTCCGCCAAGCTCAGTCGGCAGTTGTACGCCTGGAGTATTTGGATCAGCGTCCGAAGCAATGACGACCTGAGAAGCAAGCTGAGTCCCGAAGGCTGAAACGATTGCGTCAGGTGCAACCGGCACGGGTTCAAAACTGGCGGCTGAAACTGTCGTGACAGGTGTCGAACTGACGTCAAAAATAGCCGCACTGGTCGGGGACACGTAATGCGCGAAGCTGGCGCGAGGCGTTGAGAGCGACAAGGATGAAGAAACGGATTTGTCTAAATTGCCCGTCATCTTCGCGGCCAGGACGACGGCTCCGAACGCAAGAATCGCAGTCAGAACAACAGTCACAGCAATCTTACGGCGTGGGCCAGAAACAATTTTGCGACACAGTCCAACAGCAGTCAGAACCGCACGGCTCGATAACATAACTACCTCCAATAACGACGAACAACTAATCTAAAAATCAACTCGAACAATCAATTGGTGAAGGGGCGCGGATCGGGGACAAATAACGAAGGCTGGCGACTTCGGGTGAGTAACGCAGCCACAACAGGGAAACTGAGAATCAGCCACTTCCGAACATCGCCATTCTTGCATATCTTTTGAAAGTGGGCGCGGCTGCCCGGCGCACTGAAAAAGTATATCCGTCCTGAGACGTGATGCAAGTAAGAAGATTGCCAATGACTTCTAAAGTCAGCAGGCAAGCAAAGTCGGATTTTTTAATTCGTGTTGGATTAGAGCACCAGTTCCCAACGTGTCTGGCTAATGTGCCTTGTAGCTGCGGCGGCCATAATTCTCAATCCGGATTCGCGTCTTTCCAGATGAAATGGCGAAGCATCTCGTTGTCCAATAGATGAACAACTTTACAAAGAAAAAATGCGGGAACCGATTCATTAATCAATTCCCGCTCAAGCTCTGCTTCAGGTTATGCGTTGAGGTAAATTGCCGGACTTCAATTTCGATCTTAATCAACTTCGGATCAAACCTTTGAAGTTGGCCGAATTAGTCTGGAATCCGGGGAAGATCGCATTCAGATTCGTTGCTCCAAGATGATTTTTGGCGACTTCGGCAAAAACTTCGCGGAAGTCCGAGGTCAGAGCCAGGTCTCGACCTTCGTATAAATCACTGCTTCTCAAACCAGGCCATTTGCCGTAAATGTTTCCGCCTTTGATCTTGCCGCCCAACGCAAACATGACGCTGGCGTGACCGTGATCAGTGCCGCGATTGCCATTCTCTTTTGCTGTCCGGCCAAATTCAGTCATGGTTAGAATGACAACTTCATCGGCGAAATCTTTCAGGTCTGCGTGCAAAGCCGAAATTCCATTGGCGAATTCGGTCAGGCGATTGGCAAGCTGTCCCTGACCCGCCCCCTGATTGGCGTGCGTGTCCCATCCGCCAATGTCCGTGAAAGCCACTTCCAATCCAATGTCGGATTTGATCAATTGAGCGATCTGTTTGAGCCGTTCGCCAAACTGACCTCGCGGGTAATTGACGCCCGGCAGTGGTTGATACTGACCGGGATTGACGCGTTTGAGTATTTTGACCGCGTCAAACGTCTCTTTTCCAGTTCCGCGCAAAGCGTCGTTGACAGTTTGTTGATACATCGCCTCGAAACCGCCCTGAACGGCCTGTCCCATTTCTCCGCCGCCTGCGCGAATGCCGAAATCCCTGATGCTGTTCATGGCAATGGCCGAAGCTTTGCCCTGCATGGCTCGCGGCAGATTCGCTCCCATCGAAACCGCTCGGAACGGCGAAGCATCGGCTTTCTGACTGGTTTGCAAATAACGGTTGAGCCATCCGTCGGTCGTGCTTTTGACGCCCGGCGTTCCCGATTCCATGTAATCCTGAGCGTCGAAATGCGAGCGAGTATTGTCCGGCGAACCGACCGCGTGAATGATTGCCAATTGGCCTGAATCGTAAATCGGTTTGAACGGCGAAAGCGCCGGATGAAGGCCAAAAAATCCGTCAAGATCAATCACCGCTCCCTGCCCGCTGTTCGGGCGCGGAACGGCAATGCTCGGACGCAGGCTGTAATAAGTAGGATCGCCGTAAGGCACAACAGCATTCAACCCATCCATTGCGCCGCGTTGAAAAATGGCAATCAGAATTTTCTTGCGGCCATTCTTGCCGGTTTGCGCCAAAGTGCGAGTCAGAAACGACGGCGACATGGTCGCAGCGCCTACACTGGCCAGAGCGATTCCGCTGCTTTTCAGAAAAAATCTTCTGTTCATCTTTACCTCCTTCTCACTGCCGTTGAAATTCCGGCGAGCCAAGAATCAATCCGACGATTTTCGCCGCGTCCGGTTGGCCTGATCCGTCGCTTTTGGCCAGCATTTGTTCGTTCAGGCTCTTGTCAATCGTCGCGCGCGATTGCGGCGAAAGCTCGCCTCTCAGCAACAGCTTTGCGTAACGATCAACCAATTGCGACGGCTGCATTGCTACGGAATCGGTCGTCAGGGAATTCAAACTGACCCGCGTGCCGGGAATTCGATTGCCTGCCAACGCCAACGCAAAGTTCATTCGTTCGAGCAATGCTCCAGTGTTCACCCAATGTTCCGCCGTGTCCGGATAACCTGTCGGCGGTTGAGCCATAAACAATCCTTCGCCCATCTGAGCAATCCAGCGATGGAATTGTGGACCGGCATTGGTTTCGGCTCCGATGGCGCGCACTGCGCTGACGGTCATTTCAAAAGGAGTTTTGATCTTCGCGCGGTAATTTTCCGGCGACCAGAATTCCGGCGAAGTGAACATAGTCCGCAGAACCTGTCGAATGTCGCCATCAGTCTTTCGGAAGGTTTCAGCCATCCGATCAACCAGAGCCTGCGGTGGATTGTCGTTGACGAATTTGCGCGCCAGCTTGGTCGAGATGAATTTCGCCGTCGAAGGATGTGTCGCCAGCAGATGAATCACAGCGTAGCCGTCTTTCTGGCCTCCGCCAGCCGGAATCTTTTTGCCCAAAACCGTCTTTTCGCCATCGTCGTGCAGGAAAGTGGCAAAGACGAACTCGGCTCCGGCGCGAGGTTGACGAAGCGTCCATCCCGTAAAGCATCGCGCGACTTCCTGCACGTCTTTCTGTGAGTAGCCGCCATCAACTCCCAGAGTGTGCAACTCCATGATCTCGCGGGCATAATTTTCATTCAGTCCGCGATTACGCCTGTTGGCTTGAGCCTGCTGATTCGGCATTGCCTGCATTTCTTCCGGCATGGAACCTTCAGCATCGCGGCGATTGGGACGAATCTGGCGATTACTGTTCCGATTGAATCTGTCTCTGAAGGCCTGCATTCTCTGGGCTTGAGTGTTGTTCTGCGAAGCGCTCATCCAATTGTCCAGGTAAAACAACATCGCAGGACTTTCAGCAGTCGCTTTCAGCAAGTCTTCAAATTTGCCGAAGGCGTTCGGGCGAATCACGTCGCGTTCGTAAGAAGTCGTCAGAACGCGATCAGCGCCTTTTTGCAGAAAGACATTGAAATGATTGAACCAGAAATCGGCCATCACCTCCTGCAATTGCTTTTCGCTGTAAACGGCGCGCAGAATTTTCGCTTGTTGAAGTTCGACGGCGACCAGTTGCGGTTGTTTGTAACCCAGTTCCTTCAAAGTCTTTTGCAGTTCGCGGCGTTTGGCAATTTCCTCTCTTCTGGCTTCGGGCGTCATCTCAGACGGTTGATTCGCGCCTCCGTTAAAGGCCGGCAATTCCATGCCTTTTGCTTTCAGGGCCTGCTGGATGACTTGCGGCGGCGGATAGTAGCGAGCCAATTCGGAATTGCTGAGGTGTATGCTTTCTATGTTCTTCAGCTTCTGTTCGACCGTTTGATCGGCAATCCTTTCGGGATGAAGTTGTTCGTCAAGGAATTTTTCCCAACCCATCTTCATCACGCGCTCAACGTCTCCGGGACGAGCGCCGAAAGTGATTCGGTCGAGCAAGTGAATCACTTTTTGCTCTTCGGTTAACTTCTTTGTCGAAGCGGTTTGAGAGTTTTTTGATTTGCCCTGCTTCTTTCCATCCTGCGCCAAGCCAATAGGCGCGCTGAAAGCCAGCAAAAGCGCCAAAACAAATGCGCCAGCTTTTCTCATCGTTCCTCTGTTCATGTCTCTTCTTCCTTCCGGACTGCAAGCTTGCAGTCGTCAACTTAAAACTCGGCCATGAAAAATGCAATTTGTTGATCAATTGTAGTCATTGAACGGACGATTTGTTAGAGATTCAGATTGCGGGTTTGGTCTGGAAAATTGAATTTGAGAAGTGGCTGGTAGAAATAAGTCGGTAGAAATAAAAAAGAACGGCTGCTCAATTGATTTGGCCTCCCCCATGAACCAACATCAACTG
>CAYRQB010000119.1:0-16171 GCA_964426025.1 uncultured Heliomicrobium sp. | reverse complement strand
TGTAATTCAGCACCAGGCGGTGATTCAGAACCGGCGCGGCGATGGCTTTGACATCTTCAAAACCGACTGTCGGGCGTCCGGCCAGCAGAGCAAATGCTCGCGCGGCTTCGGCCATAGCGATTGCCGCGCGCGGCGAAGCTCCGTAAGCGACATAGCTTTTCACTTCATCGCTCGATTCCGCCGAATCGGCGTGAGTGGCCGCGACCAATCTGGAGATGTAGCGCGAAACCGGCTTCGGCAGATAGATTCGATCCATGACCGCAAAAATGCTTTGCAATTCGTCGCTGGTGACGACGAATTCCGGCGCGGGCGCTTCGCCGCGCCGCCGCGAAGAAATTATCTGATCAAGCGTTTCGACATCAGATCCGCCGACTTTCAGTTTGAACAGAAATCGGTCGAGTTGCGCTTCGGGCAGAGGATAAGTCCCCTCAAGCTCGATCGGGTTTTGCGAAGCCAGCACAAAGAACGGCTCAGGCAGTCGCCGAGTCGTGCCGAGCAATGTCACAGCGTGTTCCTGCATGGCTTCAAGCAGCGCCGATTGAGTCTTCGGCGAAGCGCGATTGATTTCGTCCGCCAACAGCAGGTTGGTGAAAACCGGTCCGGCGTGGAATTCCATTGCTCGGCGTCCGTCGTGATTTTCCTGAAGTATGTGCGTGCCCAGAATGTCGCTCGGCATCAGGTCTGGCGTGAACTGCACGCGCTTGAACTCCAGACCGAGCAAATCGCCCAGAGCTTTGACCAACGCGGTTTTCCCTACGCCGGGCAAACCTTCCAACAGTATGTGACCTCGACTGAGCAAACCGGCCAGCGTCAGGCGATGAAGTTCAGACCGGCCAAGCAAAATGCGGTCGAGTTGAGCCAGAACTTTGTTGGCCAATTCGACCGCCGGGGCGATTTCTTCGGGTTGCAGAATGGTTTGAGCTTGAGTCGTCATTTTTGATTTCGCTCGAAATAACGTTTAACTGCGCTTTTGTGTCTGGGCAGAATTGTTTGCGTGTAAGCCGAACCGCCGCCCGATGTCGCGTTGTTCAACGCTCCGTGCGCAGCCAGATTGCCTTTCTGGACTTCGGGCGCGGCGGCGCTCAGGCCGATCATCTGGCTGTCCTGCAATCCCGCTATGGACGAAGGCGGCAAGGCCTTCTCCTTGAACCTGGCGTCTTTCTCGGTGGAGCCTTCAGTCCAGGTCATCGCTGCGTCTCCACGTCCGCGATTTATTCCGCCGTTGCCGCCTTCGCACCATTGCCCGACGGCGTCTTCGACGGACATCTTCTGCGCGTTCTCTTTCAGGAATTGAGACAGTCCTGAATTGTCGCGCTTTCCGGCTTGCGCTCCGCCTTTCAACGAACCGGGATTGATGCGGCCATTTTTGTTCAAACCTGATTGATTCAATTTTGATAGTTGTTGATTCAGCTTCTGACGGTTTTGGCCAAGCGCATTGGAAATGTCTTTCAGGTGTTCCGGTTTGAGCGAGCCGTTCCTGATTGCTTCCTGAATTTCCGGCGAAAGGTTATTGGCCATAGTTTCGTTTTCCTTCATCGCTTCCTGCATCATCTTCGACAGCGTCTGAATGGCTTCGGTCATCGTTTTTGTGTCCAACTGATCCGATCCGGTCATCAAACCCTCGGTCAGAGCTTCGGCCTGATTCAATTTCTGTTGCTGGTTGGCGGCCTTTGCGGCGGCTTCCTGCGCGGTCTTTTCAATCGAATCGGCCAAATGATCCAACGCTTCCCAAGTCTTGGCGGGGTCTTCGCCGGAAGCGTCGGACGCGAGTTGGTCCAGCTTGTCTTTTAACTCTTCGGCTTTTGCTTCAGTGACGAGTTGCTCTTCGCGCAGCGTTTCAATTTGTGTTCGCAACGTTTCGGTCTCTTTGCCGACATCCAGCGATTGTCCGCCAGCCAAAGACGCGAGTTGAACGGGAATGGAAAGACTTGCGGCAACGAAAACAAAAGAAATTGCCAACAAGCCCCAAGCTCGTCGGTTCTGCCATTTCAATTGCGGCATGGCTAATACCCGCATCTGGCTTTGCCAATCGCCAATCGGCTGTTCGCCAGCGGTCATCAACAATCCGCCGCATTCGTTTTGCTGATCCAGCAGCGAACGGATTGCCGAATGCGATGGTAACTTTCTTCTGGCGACGACAAACGCAACGATGATGGCAATGACGATTCCAGCGAATCCAAGCAGCACCGGTTTAATCGTGGCCCCGATGGAGGCGCGCAAGGCAAGCGAGACTGTTCCCCAGGCAAAACACCACAGAGTGATCAGAGCGAGCGAATATTTGACAGTCATCACAGTTGCAAGCTTACGAGCGAATGAACGAATGGCGTCGTTATGAGCGTAGTTTTGAATAGGCCGAAGCTTTTGGTTTTCCATAACGCAAGCATATCAAAACCGGTTTCGCAAAGTCTCGCTAATTTTCCGATCGGCTTGGCAAAATCCGGCGAAGTTTGAGTATCATCTGCAATCACTTTGCGATTTGTAGACGCTGGGCGAGACCTTGCTGTTCCACGAAGATTTTCCGTAAAGCACATAACTGCAAGGATGAGACGCAACGGCGTTCCTGAAAACACTGAAACCCCTTGCACAAATCAATTCAAAATCAGGAGAAGAACCATGTTGATGACTGTTAGCGCATTACTATTGTGTCTGCTGAACGATTCACAAATCCCCGCCAAGCCTGTACAGCCAGAACAGATCGAATACAAATTGCTGGCAACAAACAAAACTTCCAGCATGGAAAAAGAGATGAATCAGGCCGCCGCAGAAGGCTTTCGATACGAGGGTTCGATGGGTGGAGAAACTGCCGGTGGAGGAAACGAGATTGTCGTGATTATGTCTCGACGTCCCAGCACACAATCCGATCGCCTGCAATACAAATTGCTGGCAACGAGAAAGACTTCGACCATGAGCAAAGAGCTGAACGAAGCGGGCGGACAAGGATTTTCCTATGTCGGCCAGACGGTTTATGACTCGACATTCGGGGGCAGAGAAGTCGTCGTTATCCTGGAGCGAAATGACAAACAGACCACGACGTACGAATACAAGCTTCAGGCGACAACGCGAACCTCGACTCAGCAAAAGGAATTGAATGAAGCGGGTCGTGACGGTTTTCAGTTTTGCGGCATTACCGTGGCCGAAACTTCGTTCGGGGGTAAGGAAGTGGTCAGCATTTTGCGGCGAGCGAAATAGCCTTGAAAATATTCTCGCCTTTCACCGCAGAGACGTTGAGATCGCAGAGAAAGCACAGATCCGCGAAACATTGCGTCTCTGCGGTGTAACTTTATTTCCAGGCAATCAAATAAAGTCAGGGTTTATGGACTACCAAAAAGCGCTAAACATTCTCGATCAGTTCGCCGGGAGGCGATTGGTCGTTCTGGGCGATCTGATGCTGGATGAATTCATCTGGGGCGAAGTCAGGCGGATTTCTCCTGAAGCTCCGGTTCCTGTGGTGGAAGTCAAACGCGAATCGTGGCATTTGGGCGGAGCTGGGAATGTCGTGTCGAACCTGCTTGAGTTAGGCGCTCAGGCCGTGCCGATTGGAATACTCGGCGACGACGAAGCGGGAAGATTATTGCAGCAACGTTTTCTTGAGCGAGGCGCTTTGGTTGACGGTTTGATCGTTGATCAAACTCGTCCAACAACTCGGAAAAGCCGGATTGTCGCTCACAGCCAGCAAATGGTTCGCGCCGACCGCGAAGATCGTTCGCCCATCAAAGCTGAAATTGAAGACAGAGTCATAGCAGTGTTCAATTCTGCGCTGGCAAAAGCCGAAGCTGTCATCATTTCAGATTACGACAAAGGATTGCTGACTACGCGTGTTTTACAAACAGTAATTTCAATCGCGAAATCTGAAGGCAAGTTCGTCTGCCTCGATCCCAAAATCAGAAACTTCTCCAGCTATCGTCAGGTTGATGTCATAACGCCGAATCAATTGGAAGCCGAGCGTGCCAGCGGAATAGAAATTACCGACGATGATTCTTTGGTTGCCGCTGCTCTCAGAATTCGTGAGACGCTGGATTGTCGAAATGTTCTTATTACGCGCGGCGAGCATGGCATGAGCCTGCTCGACGACAAAGACAGGCTTACACTGATTCCAACGGCAGCGCGCGAAGTTTATGACGTGACAGGAGCGGGCGACACAGTGATCGCCACTCTTGCGTTGGGGATTGCCGCCGGAGCAGATGTCATTGAAGCGGCGATCATTGCCAATCACGCCGCAGGTCTGGTTGTCGGAAAAGTCGGAACAGCTACAGTTTCAAAAGCCGAGTTGAGCGACGCTTTGCGCGATCTGGAATTGAGTTAAATGGTCTGTTTACAGACAACTCTGGACGGAGAAACCGTCATTTCGTACCGTATTCGGGAAATTGGGCGATGCGGGTTCATACAGTCTGAAGTCGCCGCTTTTGTTCCTTTTCGATTCACTCGCTCTTTTTTACATAGCCAGGAGTAGAATCGTGTAAATTTTTTGGGCATTAAGCTCAAATTCGGCCATAGGTTAGAGTCTCACCCGAAATCGTGTCCACAAATTCAAATTTTCGGATGCTATACTCCCGTTTGTCTTAATTCAGTGCTTCAACTAATGCTGTGAAATTCTTTCACGTTTGCGGTCGCAGTCTCAAGCCGTACAGAAGCTCGAAATTGAATGAGCAAAACAACATAAAACGTGATAGTGCCCCTGCTCAGTCGTAACTGAGTCCGCCGCCTTAAGCGTAGGCAAAGTTGTGATGGGAGCCTTTGTGTCCGATCCGCACAGGGGTAGGCGTTAGTTTGAGCTTGGTGTTAACCCCTAACAAGGAGACGAATGGATCATATGAGTACTAACTTTAACAAAGTCGTGGGAACAGTTTGTTTTTCAGTTTTACTTCAGGTAGGCATAAACGCTCAGATATCACCATCGCTGGCATTACCGCTTGGTTCATCGCAGGATAAAGCGGCCCAATCCAACTCTTCATCTGAATCGTCATCTTCCAATTCAATTCTAAATAAATCAGCTTCGGCCTCCGAAGCGACATCCAAAGCCAAAAGTGATGTGAATGCTGAGCTGAACGCCAATTCACCGATTGCCGCGCCTAAAGTCCATCCGCAAAACAACAGCACGCTGAATCTCAAGGTTGCCGCTCGCGAAGCAAAAATGGATGCTCGCGCCTTTGCATTGCCTGATGCTGATGTGCTGGGAGAGCCGATGACTTTCCAGGCTACGGCTTATGCGTTGAAAGGTCGGACTCGTAGCGGAGCGTATGTTCGTCGCGGAGTGATAGCCGCCGATCCGCGAGTCCTTCCGCTTGGTTCGGTGGTTCAGATCAAAGCCGGCAAATACACAGGCGTTTACACCGTTCACGACACTGGCGGCAAAATCAAAGGCAACATCGTGGACGTATGGATGCCGACAAACAAGGAAGCTCGTCAATTTGGACGCCGCAAGATCAAGCTTAGCGTTCTTAAATTGGGATCAAAGGGTAAGAGTCGAAAAAAATAGCCGGGCTATTTTCTCCTATCGAAATCACTCGCCGCTCGAATTCACTTTCGGGCGGCGTTTTTCTTTTGAGAGCAGTCTGATTATCATCCCCGCATGAGCCAACAAGACAATAAATGCCTCGCTGAGCCTTTGGTAGAAGTCACTCGTGGTTCGATGGTTGAATCCGTCCATCGTGGTTATATTGCGGCCATTGATGCCAACGGAACAATCATCGCCAGTCTCGGCAAAATGGAAACCATGACTTGGTATCGTTCTGCGGCAAAGCCTTTTCAAACAATTCCATTGGTTGCCAGCGGCGCGGCGGATAATTACAAACTCAGTCAAAGTGAACTTGCGGTCATCAATGGATCGCACAGCGGCGAAAAAAATCATTTGGAAGCAGTCGCCTCGATTCTGCGTAAAGCAGGTTTGACCGAATCCGATCTGCTTTGCGGTTCGCACATGCCGTTTGATGATGAATCTGCCAAAAGACTAAGAGCCGAAGGCCAGTCTCCTCAAATTCTTCATAATAATTGTTCGGGGAAGCATTCAGGAATGCTGGCGTTCGCCAAATTCATCGGCCAGCCGACGGATAATTATATTGATCCGCAGCATCCTGTTCAGAAACAGATTCTTGATGTGGTTTCGCGGTTTGCAGATGTTCCGGTTGAAGATGTTGCCATTGCGGTTGACGGTTGTAGCGCTCCTGTTTTCGGCGTAAGCATTGAGGCGATGGCCAGAAGTTACGCCAGGCTGGTTGGAGTTCGACACACGACAATCGAACCGAAGCTGGCCTCTGCCGCTGAAAGAGTCGTCAATTCAATGCTCGAATTTCCTGAGATGGTCGGCGGTTCGCGTAATCGCCTGGATACGGATTTGATGCGTGCGACTCGTGGCCGGGTGATTTCCAAGGTCGGCGCGGAAGGCGTTCAATTGCTGGGAATAATGCCATGCGAGCGCTATCCCGCAGGTTTGGGAGTGGCGATCAAAATCGAAGATGGCGACATTCGGCGAGCGCGCGATCCGGTTGTTATCGAAACATTACGCCAGCTTGGTCTGCTTGATGGAAATCAACTGGCCCAGCTTTCAAACTATACGCGCTCAACCGTTTTCAATCATCGCAAAATCGAAGTCGGCGAAATCCGAACTTGCTTCAAATTATGACACCTGAAATCCGCAAACTTTTCCCCGTCACCCAAAATTACGTTTACCTGAATCACGCAGCGGTCTGTCCGATTTCGTTGCCGGTTGCCGAGCGAATTTTGGAATACACCGCAGACTTGCTCAATCATGGTTTTGTCAATTTTGAAAATTGGGGAAGCCGGATCAAAAAAGTACGACACTTGGCGGCGCAATTCATCAACGCTGAAGCTGGCGAAATCGCATTTGTGCCGAACACATCTTCAGGGTTGGCCTTCGTCGCCAATGGCATTGATTGGAAACCAGGTGACAACATGATCACTGCCGACTGCGAATTTCCTGCGAACCTTATCCCCTGGCGAAGAATCAGCCGCGAATTCGGCGTCGAATTGCGTACAGCTCACGAACGCCAGGGACGATTGGAAACAGAAGAGATTATCGGTCTGATTGATTCGCGGACTCGCGTTGTCAGCTTGAGCTTTGTCGAATATGCCAGCGGTTTTCGCAACAATCTGGCGGCGATTGGCCGTCGTTGCCGAGAACGCGGAGTGTTATTCGTCGTTGATGCCATTCAGGGACTCGGCGCGCTGAAGCTGGATGTTCAGGCTTGTTCGATTGATGCCATGTCGGCTGATGCTCACAAATTCCTGCTTGGACCCGACGGCGTGTCGCTATTTTATGTTTCCAAGCAGGCGATGGAACGAATTCGCCCGACGGTTGTCGGCTGGACTTCGGTGGCCAATCCTTTTGATTTTGAGAACGCCAACCAGCCTTATGCAGCCAGCGCACGTCGCTTCGAACCAGGCGCGCTCAATACGGCTGGCATAACAGGGCTGGGGGCGGCCATCGAACTGTTTTTGCAGATCGGGTTGGAAAAAATAGAAAGCCATCTGATCGAACTTGGCGATTATCTGTGTCAAAGGTTGACGGAACGAGGTTTTCAAATCGTCAGTTCTCGGCGTGAGGGAGAAAAGTCGGCGGTGATAAGTTGTCGTCATGAAAAATTTTCAGCCGACGAACTATATCTAAATCTCAACGAACGTCGTATTATCACCACGCCTCGGCTAGGCCGATTGCGAATCTCGCCGCATTTGTATAACACGCGAGAAGACATTGATCGTTTGATTGAAGCTTTGCCGCGATAAGCGCGCGAAGTTTTTTCAATTGATCGCCATCTCAACAACTGTCCCACACGAAAGGAGATTTACTCAATGGATAAAGAAACTGTAGCCTTGATAATCGCCCAAAACGGTTTGAAAACTGCCGCCACAATCCTCATCGCCAAAGCAGCGAAGCAGGAAAAGAAAGCGGCATCGGCATCCGATCCGACGGAAAAAAACAAACTGACCAAAGATGCGGCAAAAACCAAGAAACTTGCCGCAGCATTGTCAGCCGCCGATCAGGGAATCGTCACTTACATATCTGAATCTCAGAGCTGAAGCATTGCCTATCCGAAACAAAAAGCGCGCGAGGAAGTATTTTTCCCAGCGCGCTTTTTTCAATGTAATTGAACTGATTGGTTACCAGATGCTGACAGTTTACTTTTCAAAGCTTATAATCACGCCGATTTAGTTTGACCAATTCACTGAACCATCACCACGCTCAAAAAAACCGATTGGACATTCGATCCAATCAAAGGGGCGGAAAGTAATAAACAAGCTGGGAAATTGCTGGCCAATAGCTGAGATGAGAAGTCAGTTCATTGTCACTTCCGAATACGCGGATTACGTTCCGCATCTTTCGGAGTGCCTCGGGCTCCATCAAGATAACCTTTTCGGAGGAACCAACCATGTTTGCAATCAATAAAATCAGGGTTAGTTGGCTAATTCCCGGATTGATGATTTGCGCCAGCCTGGCTTTCGCGCAGGAATTTCGCGGCTCGATTTCAGGCCGAGTCAATGAAGCTTCCGGCGCGGCAGTCGTCAATGCCCAGGTCAGAGTAACAAATACTGCAACCAACAATTCTATAAACACTACTACCAATGAGTCTGGAGAATACCAGGTGCTTTACCTGATTCCCGGCAATTATTCGATCAGCATTGAATCGAAAGGATTCAAGAGATCTGTCCGCCAAAATATTGAAGTTCGCGTTGGTGACCGACTGCAATTGGATGTTTCGTTGGAAATCGGCGCAGTGACTGAATCGGTCAATGTAACTGCCGACGCGCCGTTGCTGGAAACGACATCGGCCTCTGCCGGACAGGTGATTGACCAGCGACGAATTTCAGAATTGCCATTGTCTGACGGCAATCCATTCGTGCTTTCGCGGTTGTCGCCCGGTATTGCCTACACCGGAGATTTACGTTTTTCTCGGCCATTCGATAATGCCGGAACTTCGTCAATCGTGGCTGATGGCGCGCCTGGTCGCAACGAATTCACTTTGGATGGTGTGCCGAACATGGCCAGTGGCGGCGGAGTCGGTCGTGTGGCATTCGTGCCGCCAGCCGATGCGGTTCAGGAATTCAAAGTCGAAACTGCGTCTTACGATGCTCAAACCGCTCACACGGCTGGAGCGACCGTCAATGTGACGCTGAAAAGCGGGACGAATAAATTGCACGGAACGGTTTACGAATTCCTTCGCAATGACAAACTTTCGGCCAACACCTTCTTTCTCAATCGCACCAATCTGACGGCGAACCCTGCGCGCGATCGCGACAAAGACGGCAAGGCCGACCGCGATCCGTTGCGATACAACCGTTACGGTTTTACCATTGGCGGTCCGGTTTACATGCCGCGTTTCGGCGAAGGCAGCAAGCCATACCTGGATGGTCGCAACCGCAGCTTTTTCTTTTTTGCGTTCGAAGGATTGAAAGACGTTTTCCCCGAACCGGGACAATTCACAGTGCCTACTCAAGCACAACGCAACGGAGACTTTTCCGCCTTGTTGCCGAGCATCATCATTTACGATCCGGCGACAGCCCGTGCCGATGGCGCTCGTGTTCGTCGCGATCCGTTCCCCGGCAACATCATTCCATCCAATCGAATCAGCGCCATTGCCAAAAACTATCTGGCTTTTTACCCGCTGCCGAACCAGCCAGGCGATTCACAAGGCCGCAATAATTACATCAGCGGCAATCCGCGTACGGACGATTTCCATTCGGAATCTTTCCGCTTCGACCAGACGCTGACTGAAAGTCAACGCTTCTTCATCCGTTACACGCACAACAATCGCAAAGAATCGCGTGGCAATTGGACGGGAGTCGTCAACGGCATTCGCCCGACCGGCAACTTCCTTTTCCGCATCAACGACGGCGGCACTTTCGATTACATCAACAACTTTTCTCCGACAATGGTGTTGAATACCCGAGCCGGTTTCTCGCGTTTCAACGAACCGAACATTCGCCAGCACGAAAATAATTTCAATCCCGCTTCGCTGGGTTTTCCTTCTTCGGTTTCCGCTCTGTTCGGGCCGGAGCAATATCTGCCCAGATTCGAGATCGGAAATTTTTCGGCGCTGGGCGATTCAATTGGCGGCAGTTCGACTCACAATATTTACTCGTGGCAAACGACGCTGACGAAAATCGCCGGTCGTCATTCGTGGCGCTTCGGTTATGACTTCCGCTCGTACCGTGAAAACGGCTTTGGAGCAGGTCATGCGGCAGGGCGTTACGATTTCTCGAACGCATTCACTCGCGGGCCGCTGGACAATTCACCGGGTGGAGCCATTGGACAGGAACTAGCCTCTTTCCTGCTTGGCCAAACGACCGGCGGATTGATTGATCGTAACTCTGCGCGTTCGAACCAAACGCTATATCACGGCATGTTTGTTCACAACGATTGGAAAATGACTAGCAATCTGACTTTCAATCTTGGTTTGCGTTATGAATACGAAGGCGCAACCAACGAGCGTTTCAATCGCAATATCGCCGGTTTTGATTTCTCGTCGGCCAGTCCTGTCGAAGCGGCGGCTAAAACCGCATACGCCGCAAATCCTATCCCCGAAGTTCCCGTTTCCAGCTTCAGCGCCAAGGGCGGTTTGCTGTTCGCAAGTGACGGTTCGCGAAGTTTCTGGAATGCGGATAAGAACAACTTCCAACCGCGTTTGGGATTTGCTTATAAATGGCGAGAAAAGACCGTCATTCGTGGTGGCTGGGGAATTTACACCGTCCCATTCGTTATCGCCGGCATCAATCAAACCGGATTCTCGCTGGCGACGCCAATTGTAGCCAGCACGAACAATGGATTGACGTTTACATCGAACCTGGCCAACCCATTTCCCAGCGGAATTCTGGTTCCGGCGGGCGCGAGTCTGGGATTGTCTGCGCTGCTCGGCCAATCGCCTTCGGCTTTGCCGCGTGAAGTCAACAACACCCAGGCCCAACGCTTTTCGTTCGGTTTTCAGCGAGAAATGCCCGGCAATTGGTTGGTGGAATTATCGTACGTCGGCAATCGCGGATATGATGGCGTGTCTGGCGTCAATCTCAACCCGATCCCGCGCCAATATCTTTCAACCAGCACATTCCGCGATCAGAACATGATCAACACGATCAACTTCCTGGGAACTCAGGTGGCAAATCCATTCCGCAATCTGATCCCCGGAACCGGTCTGAACGGCGCAACGGTCAATCGCGCCCAATTGCTGAGAGCTTATCCACAGTTCACAGGTTTGAGCTGGATTCGCAATGACGGTTCGAGCAGTTACAATAGTTTGCAAGCTCGCGCCGAACGCCGATTCAGCAGGGGCTTTACGACACTGGTCAGTTACACTTTCTCGAAGTTTTTGGAGAAAGGAGCCTTGCTTAATGAAACTGATCCGGATTTCGAGCGGCGGCTTTCTGATGCCGACACTCCTCATCGTTTCGTAGTCAGCGGAATTTGGGAACTGCCTTTCGGGCGTGGTCGGAAGTTCGGCAGCAACTGGCACAAAGCGGTTGATGTAGTGATTGGCGGCTGGCAGGTACAGGGCATTGGGCAGTTACAGGCGGGGCGCCCGTTGACGATCGGGAATGTTTATTACAACGGTGACATCACCAGGTTGAACACAGCCATCAAGAGCAGCAATGTTGACCGACTGGTTTTCGACATCAGCGGCTTTTACTTTGCCGATGCCACAGTTCAAACCAATGGAGTGATTGATCCGGTCAAACAGCGAGCCGACACTCGTATCCAACTTGGGTCGAACATACGCGTGTTGCCCAGCCGCTTTGCCAAATTCCGCGGCGACGCGCTGAATCTTTGGGATTTATCTGTGAGCAAGAATTTCCAGTTCACCGAATCAATCAAGCTGCAATTGCGCGGCGAATTCCTGAATGCTTTCAATAAGGTTATCTTCGACAATCCGAATCTGACTCCGAACAACACCAACTTCGGAAAAGTGACGGGGCAGGCCAATCTGCCGCGTGATGTGCAGATTGGGTTGAAGATAATTTTCTAAACTTCTTCATCGTTTCGTTGGCAGTTCCGCTTTCAGGCAGTTTGGTTTGAAAACGAAATCAGACGTCTAAAGGCGGAACTCCCAACGACGTCAACAAAGCTGATTGAAGCAATTATGAAGCATAGATTTTTTGTCGCCGGTTTGTTGCTGGCGTTTAGTTTCGTCTCAATCGTCAAAGCAGATGATTTCAAGCTTGAGCCGATCAAATTTCGCGCCGTCGAAGATGTGGTTTACGGTCACAAGGATGGTTTGGCTTTGACGTTGGACGTGATGATTCCTGAAACCAGACCTAAGAACATCGGCGTCATACTAATTGTCAGCGGCAGTTGGAAATCCAGGAAGTCTGATATTGCCGCCGATGAAGAGGCTTTACGCAGACAGCACTGGGCGCAGGGATTATTGAATGGTGGTTTCACGCTCTTCCTGGTTCGGCATGGCAGCACTCCACGTTATGCTGTGCCGGAGATGATTGGCGACATAAAGCGAGCGGTTCGTTTCGTGCGGCTTCATGCCAAAGAATATAACGTCAATCCAAACAGCCTGGGCATTGTCGGCGGCTCTTCAGGCGGTCATCTGGCTTTGATGGCCGCGCTGACCGGAGACGATGGCAAAGCCGACGCCAAAGACCCTGTCGAGCGAGTGAGCAGCAGGGTGCAGGCCATTATGGCTTGGTTCCCGCCAGCCGATATGGTCAATTGGGGTGGCGAAAATGGCTACAAAATGCTTGAAAAGTTAAGGCCGACATTATTCCAGGATATGTTCGGCAAAATCACTGACCTGGAATCGCAACTGAAATCAATTTCTCCGATTTATCACGTTCAACCTGATGCGCCGCCGCTGTTTCTGGTTCACGGCGACGCTGACAAGACAGTTCCGTTGCAGCAATCGCAAATTCTGAAAGCGAGGTACGAAGAGTTGAAACGGCCTGTCCATTTGACAGTTCAACCCGGAGGACCACATACCTACTGGCCAGGAATTGAACAAAATTATCCGGCAATTTGGGAATGGTTCAATCGTTACTTAAAGTAAGTTCCGAGTCCCGCCTTCAGGCGGAATTTTTCTGTAATCGAGAATGCCGTCTCAAAGCGGCGCTCCGAACTTTTATAAGGGAGACAATATGAGCAAGACCACACGCAGAGATTTTATCAAGGCGACTTCGGCGGCAGCCGCAGGGGTTACCATGACCAGCATTCCGGCAGCGAGTTATGCTCGCGTGCTGGGATCGAACGGAAAAGTTCGCACTGCGATTGTCGGCGCCGGCGACCGTATGATGGGTTCGCTGGTTCCGGCGTTTTTCAGCCAGGCCGAAGAACTCAACTTCGAACTGGTCGCGGTCAGCGACATCTGGAAATATCACCGCGAAACCAACACGGCGAAAATCCAGAGCAGCGACAAATACAAAAACAAATCCGCGCAAATCGCCATGGCTCGCAACAACGACGAGCTTTACGCGATGAAAGACATTGACGCTGTGATTATCGCCACGGCGGATTTCCAGCACGCATACCACGCCATCGAAGCCGTCAAAGCGGGCAAGGATGTTTACGCCGAAAAGCCTTTCGCCAACATCATTGAAGACGCCAACGAGGCTCTGGACGTGATCGGCAAATCGAAACAAGTCTTTACTGTCGGAACTCAGCGCCGCTCGACTCAGAGCTATATGCGCGCCAAAGAATATCTGGATTCCGGCAAGTTCGGCGACATCGTGATGGCGGAAATGAACTGGAACGTCAATCAGCCCGGTCGCTGGCGTCGTCCCAGAGTCGTGCCGATGATGAAGCAGGAAGACACCGACTGGAAACGTTTTCTGATCAACCGCGATCCGAAACTGCCGTTCAATCCGCGACATCATCTGGAATTCCGCCTGTTCTGGCCGTTTTCTTCGGGCATACCGGATCAATGGATGGTTCACCAGATTGACACAGTCCATTGGTTCACGGGCATTCCGCACCCGCGCAGCGTTGTCGCCAACGGCGGTTTGTACCTGTGGAAAGATGGTCGCACGAATTGGGACACGATGACGGCGGTGTTCGATTACCACAATCCGAAAACCGACAAAGCCTTCCAGGTGTTGTACGCTTCGCGGCAGACGAATGCGACGGTTTCGACCAATCCTGAAGGCCTGATCAAAGAAGTTTACTACTCCAACGGAGGCACGCTCGACCTGGATACGAACAAGGTCACTCCGGACGGCGGCCTGATCGAACGTCACGCCAAGCCGATGAATATGCAGCCCAATCAACTGGCTCCGCTGACGCTGGCTGACGAAGGCGGCGTGGTTGCGTCGGCCAACACAGGCGTTGATCCTCAGACAGTCGCTCACATGCGAAACTGGATGAAGTGCGTAAAGGATCGCAACCAGAAAACCAACGCCGATATTCATGCGGCTTACAATCATTCGGTTGCTCTGTGCATGACCATCGCGGCAATTCAAACCGGCAAGAAAGTCACCTTTGACGATAAAGCTCGAAAAGTCGTGACTGCCTGATCAATCAAAGGGCGGAAGGAGTTTTTGCAACTCTTTTCGCCCTCTCATTTCATTCAACGGAAAAAATCATGAAGCAAAGTCTTGCAGCATTACCGGCGATTTGTTTCCTGGCGTTGGCGGCGACTGTTGTCAGCGCTCAAGCCGTAAAAATCACCGAAAACAAAGAGAAGAAACAATTGGATGTGACCGTGGACGGTCAACCGTTTACTTCTTACGTGTTCTGGGACGATCAGAAAAAGCCGATTCTTTATCCGCTTCGCACGGCCAAAGGGACGACCGTCACACGTGGTTATCCGCTGGAAAAGGTCGCTGGCGAACGAACCGATCACCCGCATCACATTTCGTCTTGGTTCAATTACGGCAACATCAACGGCGTGGATTTCTGGAACACTCCGCCCGAAGGCGTGAAGCGTGATCAGGGAGTGATTGAAAAGTTCGGCACGATCAAACATCGCACAGCCAAAATCGTCAAAAACGGCAAAGGCTTGGCGCAACTCAATGCCACCATGGATTGGATCATGCCTGACGGCTCGAAAATCATGCAGGAAGACGATCAAATCTTTTTCCGCGCGGCAAAAGATGTTCGCATCATTGATCGAATCATCACTTTGACGGCGCAAAAGGAAAAAGTCGTGTTCAAGGATTCAAAAGAAGGCGCGCTGGGCATTCGTGTGACCAGGGCGTTGGAAGAACCTTCCAACAGACCCGAAATTTTTACTGACGCGAATGGCAATCCCACCAAAGTGCCGGTGATGGATAACACAGGCGTTGCCGGAATTTATCTGAGCAGCGAAGGCAAGGTTGGCGAAAAGGAAGCGTGGGGAACTCGTGCCAAATGGATGACGCTTTCGGGCACGGTCAAAGGCGAAGAAGTTTCCATTGGCATCTTCGATCATCCGAAAAACCCCACTTACCCGACTTACTGGCATGCACGCGGCTACGGTTTGTTCGCGGCAAATCCATTTGGAGCCAAAGAATTCACCAAAGGCGCAACCACGCTCAATTACACGCTCGAACCCGGCCAGAGCGCGACTTTCCGCTTCCGCATTCTGATTCACTCCGGCAAATTGACCAAAGAACAGACGGAAGAGTTGTACCAGCAATTTTTGAAAGACCTCAAGAACTGATTGTCCATCAGGCAAAATGGCAAAGGCTGTCGTTGTTCGCAAACAACGGCAGCCTTTGTGCTTTACAGACAACAACTATCAGCCGAATCAGTATCCGACTGATTTACCATCCAATCGCGGGTCTCTCCCACCAAGCCTTATGCCGGTTTTTTCTTCGATCATGATTCCTTCTGCGTCGCCCATATAGCGCGGGCGATCAACCGGTTTGTGACCCATCTCGCGCAGGCGTTTTAATGCATCGGGTGAAAGCCCCATCGGTTCGTAAACGATTTCATCCGGCATCCATTGATGATGAATGCGAGGCCAGTCAATCGCCTGTTGAATGTCCATGCCGTGATCCACGATGTTGATGACGCATTGCAGAACCGTGTTGATGATGGTTGGGCCGCCGGGACTGCCGATGGCAAACCACAGCTTGCCGTTTTTCAAAACGATGGTCGGAGTCATCGAAGACAGCGGACGTTTGCGAGCGGCGACGGCGTTGTTTTCTCCCTGAATCAATCCAAAGGCGTTGGCTTTGCCGGGCACGGGCGCGAAATCGTCCATTTCGTTGTTGAGCAGAAAGCCTGCGCCTTCGACGGTCATCT
>CAYRQB010000118.1:13489-16173 GCA_964426025.1 uncultured Heliomicrobium sp. | reverse complement strand
TGGTAAGAACTTCAATAGCTTTCTTGAGCATCAAATCTTCCGACGGTTTGGGCGCGACGACGACCGGCGGTTGACCTTCCTGCTGCGGTCTGGATTCGTCGGCATCGCCAACGACTTCCGCCAAATCAGCCCGTTTCACTTCTACATTCGGCACAACGCCGTCAGTCATGAAAATCTTGCCGTTCGGCGAAGCGTGACGAGCAACCGTCAACAACAGAGCCGAACCATCATCCAGCGGGAACAGTTGCTGTTCGACTCCCATTCCGAACAAAGTCCGTTCGCCGATCACTTCGCCGCGCTGGTTTTCCATGATTGCGGCGGCAACGACTTCAGCCGCTCCGGCGGTCGTGCGATCAATAATGACGGCGACAGGAAAATCGGTCAGTTCATTTTCAGCTTTGGCTTCGTAGGTGGCGACGATTTTATCTTTGCGGCCAATGGTCTTGGCAATCGTGCCTGATTTCAGGAAGTAGTCGGCGACGGCCACGCCTTCTTTCAGATCACCGCCAGCCGATCCGCGCAAGTCCAGAACGATGGATTTAGCGCCTTTTTTGAGCGCGTCTTTGATCGCCACGGCGACGGCATCGGATTGACCTTTGCTCAAGATGGGAACTTTGATGTAACCGACCTGCTGTTCCAAAGCTTTCACTTCAGGAGCAATGACCGGGACGTTGCCGCGAACCAATTTGATCTTGTCGGTCTTGCGGTTGATCAAAGCCAGTTCAACGCTCGAACCGGGCGTGCCGTTCAGCAACGAGCGAACATCGAACAAATCCAGATCGCGCGTCGCATGACCGTCAATGTATTCGATGACATCGCCAACGCGGATTCCCGCTTTGTCGGCTGGCGAATTCGGAACTACCGCAATCACGTAAGCGAAACCGGAATATGAACCGATGACCATGCC
Organism: uncultured Heliomicrobium sp.; assembly: GCA_964426025.1. Classification (GTDB taxonomy): domain Bacteria; phylum Acidobacteriota; class Blastocatellia; order RBC074; family RBC074; genus RBC074. Next base: position 15,266 of record CAYRQB010000118.1, on the reverse strand, counting down.
GGTCACGTCGTTGTTGATTTTGCCTGATTGATACTCTTTGACTTGCGGAGGCAGCAGATAGGCGCTGTAAGGATCAAGCCCGTCGGTCAATCCGCGAAGCGCGCCGATGCGGACTTTTTCCAGATCGGGTTTTTCAACGTACTCATTGACGATGTGGCGAACGACGTCTTCGAAGATTCGCAACTGCGCGTAAGGGCCTGGATCGGCGATTGCGCGCACCAGCGGATTGTTCGAGCGTGAAAGCATGCCGCCGACTACGGAATAGAGGGCGATGAAAGCGGAAAGCGTAACCAGCGTTAATTTGCTGCGAATAGACATTGAACCGGCTCCTTCTGAAAAACGTCCTTGCCTCTGAATCAAGACTGACCGGATGATACAACACGCAAAATAAGCCACGCAAGCAATGGCCTCTCGGCGCTTGATTGTCTGTGGTCAGTAACTTGCGGCAGATCGCCCGAAATCAACACTTTTGAATTTCAAACCAATCTTACGGTCGTCTGTCGGTGCCGGACGATTGCCGTAATAAAAATGCCGCTCAGATTTCCGAGTTCCGAGCGGCTTACAGGAGGATACCCCTTTGAAGAAACACCGGCTGGTGCTTTTCTCAGCGAGTAATTGAAAAGACGTTTGCGATCATTTGCGGGTTTCCGCTTTTTTGCCTTTCCTTTCGGGCATCATTCTGACAGCAAGTTTTTTCGCTTAATTGCTGCTGACTTTTGAAATCGTGAATTACCGGGCACGACTTTTTGGCCTGTTACAACGGACGATCCGGAGTTGGCGGATCATCAGGCTTCGGACGTTTTTTCAGCGAGGGAGGAATACGTTGCTGCCTATTACCATCACGACGAAGCGGAGACATTTCAGGGTTGATCAGCAAAGGGCTTGAGGCGATTTTCGCGTTCGCTTCTGCCAAACCGGCGCGGGCGATTTGGGATTCCGGCTTGACGCGCAGAACATTTCTATATCGCTCTCTGGCTGACAGATAACGCTTGGCCTTCATATCGGTCTGAGCGTCGGCCAGCAATTGCCTGATGCCGTTCAGAACCAGAAGCTTGCTGTTGACCAAATCAGCCTCAGCCGATCCGGGGTTGCCGTTTTGGAATTCGCGATATTTCGCAATTGCTTCGGCGTACAGTTCGCGGTCTTCGTAAGCTTTAGCCTGATTCAGGATGTCGCTCACGTTCGCGACGGAAGTAATGACCGGAGTCGGCGCGGCATCGGGAGTCGCCGTTGGTTGAACCGTCGGCGAAGTCCTGGGCTTGACAGTGGCTTTGGGCGACGCCGCCGCAGTCGAAACCGGCGTCGGCGAGGCTTCGATTTGGGCAGCCACGTTTTGAAAATTTTGTTGGCTTTGCTGATTCGAAAACAAATATGCGCCCGCGGCGGTTCCGGCCAAAAGCAATCCAATAGCAGCCGCAGCCAATCCCAATCGTCCCTTCGACCTGCTCGGCGCAACACTGACAAACATTTGCGCTTCGACAGATTTTGGATTGGCGCTTTCTTGTTTCGAAGACTTGTTTGCAGACAGCGGCATTGTCTCTGCTTCTTCAAACGCAGAGCCTGCGGAAACGGGCGAAACGATCAACCCCGGATTCGAAGGCGACGAGTTTGACGAAGGAAAGGGCTTTGAAGTTGACGGCCTGGAAACCGGATGTATGGCGTCGTTGGTTTGCGTCGAGGCTGTAATCGGTTTTGTCAATCTGCCTGAAGCTCCGCGCGCGTTTGCGTCTCCCACGACAGTGCGCTCGTGAATTTGCAGAGCTTCCATCAATTCCGC
>CAYRQB010000118.1:0-13389 GCA_964426025.1 uncultured Heliomicrobium sp. | reverse complement strand
ACCGTGCCCGGATGAAATCCAGTCTGTGTCATTCCGCCGGTGTGCTGTTCGCCCATCACTTTGACAATGCCGAAATCGGTGATCTTCAGTTTGCCTTTGTGGTCGAGCAGCATATTGGCCGGTTTGATGTCGCGATGAATGATGCCTGTGTGGCCAATATCGGATTCGTCAACGTAGGTATAGTTGTGAGCGTAATCCAAAGCGGCCAGCGCCTGTTTGCAGAGGTAAACTGCCTGCGCCGCAGTCGGCACGCCCTGCCTGGCCAGCAGATCGCGCAAGCTCATCCCCGGCACATACTCCATCACCAGGTAATAGTTGTCTTCGGCGGCAAAGAATTCGTAAACGCGAACTATGTTCGGATGATCGAGTTGGGATTGGATGTAGGCTTCGCGACGAAACCGCGCCTTCAGATGCGATTGGGCCGAAGTCGTATAAGCGCCGAGCAGAATTGATTTGACGACAACTTCGCGCGGCAGGTGTACGTGCTGACCGCGATAAACCGTTCCCATACCGCCATGCGCCAGTTCGCCGGTTATTCGATAATTGCCGATAATCCTGCCGATCATTGATTCGCTTTCTCTTCGATTTCCAAAAGCAAAATTCAGCCGGCATTTTGACGCCAGTGATCGTGCCGAAGTTTGTAATTAAGTGAGTTGGTTTCGATTCGTGAATCGCGAGTATTTTGGAGAATCATTCCACAAAAGGCAAAAGCATTTGTAACGCCCTCTCGTTTGTTTAAGCAGGAGGATGGGATCATATGAACAACACATACCATCAACATTCGCGCGCCGCTAATGCTATGCAAATGCCTTCGTTTGCTCCGAATGATTCTCCGGGTAATCAGCAAAAGCAAGGCAACTGCGCTCGTTGCGGCAGAACACTTGAACAGGATACACGGTTTTGCACCTACTGCGGCTGGCAAGCGCCGCCAACGCATGGCCATTCCGGCAATTGGGAAAAAACCAAAGCTCCAAGATTTCGCCGCTTCATTGCCGAGACATTGGATCGAATACTGATTTTCGTTTCGGCGATGGTGGTCGCCTTGCCAATCGTCGTGGTGAAACCAAAATTTTACCTTTGGTCGGTCGTCGTCATTGTTTTCGTCTGGAATCTTTTGCGCGACCGTTTATCAAACCACAGCAGCTACGGAAAGAAACTCGTCGGTTTGCGCGTCGTCAGATCAAACGGTCAACCAAGTTGCGGTTGGGCGCGAATGGTCGGACGACGTTTTGTTTCGGCATGCTCTCAGGCTGCGTATTGCATATTGCTGTTTGCATTGCTGACAGGCGGGCCTCTGATGCCTCCACCGATTTCACTGTCATACGCGGAATTTGTGAAATCAGGACAACCCCAACTGGCGCTTTTGATGCTTTCCGGCGTGTATGACCTGGTATCAATGACGACAGTGATGATCAGCGCTGGAGCAATGCGAATCGAAGATTACGTTTTCGGCACACGCGTTATCAGCGTGCTGGCAGGCAGAGAAAATCATAGAAAGTGCGCCACGTGCAAAATGCCAATACAGAAACTCAGCAGATTCTGCGGTCATTGCGGAATCAAGAATGCGCCGATTGCCAACTGAATTCTCGCCACACACATACGACACTTCGGTCAACAACTTTCCGAGAGTGGGAGGCGGCATTGTCTGCCAACCGTTTTGAAAAGTTTCGATGAGGAAGCCAGCCAGCAGGCAAAGAGGTCTGCGTTCTCGGGCTTTACTTTGGAGAAGAGTATGAACAACAAACAGGATACAAGCGATTTGTTCCCGGCCAATCAACCGTACGATCAGCTTTCCGCTCCGGCCAATTTGAGAATTGCCTGGATACGAATTCGCGGCGATGCTGAAACCACTTTTTACGATCACAGCCTGATTGCCGATTACGAGCAATTTCTGGAAAACAACCTTTATGACCTTTCAGCGAGATTGATCAAGGGAGCTTACCTGCCGCCGCTGGTTTCAGGCTTTGACAGGAAAAGTCTGGATAGCCGATCGCAGGATTACAGAATCCGTTTGCTGGAAGATTTGATCGTTCAGCAGTCGGCGCGGCAGGTGTTGGAACAGATATTCGAGCCGAATTTTCTGGATTGCAGTTTCGGTTTTCGCCCATGGCGAGACACTCAGATGGCTGTTTGCCGGGTTCTGGATTACCGCCAGAACGGAGACTCAATAGCCGTTCTTTCAGGAATTCATTCCGGCTTCGGCGCTTTCTCGCATGACGAAATAATCCGCGCTATCAGTCGGCAAGTTCATGATCCAAGGATGATTAACCTGATTCGAATGTGGCTTGATGCCGGATTGCAGCAGCTTTCCGCTGAACCGCAGGCCGAAGCATCTCAAGTTGCTGAAGCCATCAGGCAACTTTGCCAACGCGTCCCCGAACCGGTTCGAGGCGCAATTCATCAGTTGCTGAGCGAGCACAATCTGCCGAACGGAATTGCTTCGTTTCAGAATTTGACATTGCCGACAGAAGTTTTCAGTCCTCCCGGAAATGGCAGCTATTACGCCCAATGGCCGGGTGGACGGAATCCTGTTTCCGAGGTTTCTGACGGACAAAGCCAGATTCTGAAGCAGGTCGCATTGCAGTTCGGTCAGGATGCATTGCTGGTTGTGGCCGCTTCCCTGCTGACCGCCAAATCGCTTGGTGTTCCGTCGCGTGAATTGCTCAAACCGAAACAGATCGCCGTGGCAGCATCAGCGGTTTTGGCTAAAGCAGTTTACCCGCAGGTTTCTGACCTGCTCAAAGGGAAATTCCAGTCCAACGGAGCATTCAGCCCTTTGCCGCCGGTCAGCCCTTCGCCGCCGGTCAGCCCTTTGGCATCATTGCTGTTGAACATCACATTGCACGAATTCGACAGGGCTATGATTTCAGCCAGATTGCATTTGGTCAGATATGCCGACAGCTTTGCAATTACGGCTCATAACGAACAACGAGCCTTTTCCGCTTACGAACTGGCCGAACGGCGATTGCGTGAAATGAGGCTGCCGCTTGATCCGCAAACAACCCGGATCAAACGCTTCGATCAGGGAATCGAGTTTGCCGGATACAAATTTCACGAAAGTAAAATCGCCGCCGAACCAATTATTAATGAACAGACCGTGCTCAACGGCATGTTGTGGCATGTGACAGAGATGCTCAGGAACACTCCGGCAGGCGTAATTCCCGAAACACTTGATTTAGGCGCTCGCGCCAAAGATAAAGTCACCGCCGGATTGCGACGGTTGAAATCTCTGGTCGGCAAAACGTAGAGGCAAAGCTTCGCCAACAATCCGGCTGCTGACACCAAAAAGTTTGCATTTTCAATGCTCTGCCTGTAACACCACGACAGTAGTCATTTCAGAAAGGAGGAACCGGCATTGGAACAGCAAACCCTTGAAATGCGGGCAGAGGAGTTGGCTGACCGAATACGTAGTTGGGACAACGAAGCGGCGAGGGAATTCATACTGGATTTCTATCCCCGCTTTGAAAATTTCTTTCGCAAACGCGGACTCCCCCAAGACGCGGCGGCGGCTCAATCTCTGACCTGTGCGGAAAAAATCGTCCGTGAAGTTGCGGCGGGCAAATACAAATTTCGCAGGGTGGGAGGATTTATCGCCTGGGTTTTCAAGATCGCTGAATTGGAAGCAATAGGCTGGCATCGTCGCAATAAGCCGACCATCCAATTCGAGGATTTTGAGGCCACTCTTTCAACCACACCGGAAAGTTTCGGCGATTCATTTGCAGCGGATGAGCGAAGACACATTGTGCAGGAAGCAGTAGCCAAATTATCCCCGGATGATCAAACGATCATAATGCTGCGTTTTCTTGATCTGAAATTGAGTTACGACGAAATCGGCCAGCAATTGGGAATCAAAAACGGCGCTGCGCGAGTGAGATGCACACGTGCCCTGGACAGGCTCAAAGTGATTTTAGAAGCAGATCCGCGATTACAACCTGTTCTGCCACGATCTGAAAATAAACAGAAGCAAGAGGTAGCAAGATGATCACGAACAAAAATATCAATATTCAAAACACCGAAGAAGATTTCTACCCACACGCCCCCTGGCTCGTTGAAACCCTAAAACGTGAAGCAGAACTTCTCGAATTCTGCCAGCCGGTAACACAGCCGATGACCGAAGAGGTCAAGCGACAGTGTATAGAAACGGCTGATATGGCGATGGCTATCGCCAGAATGCAGGCGGAACGCGAAAAATTCGGGTTTCGCCCGTTCCCCCTCACAGATTATCTGAAACAATTGGCCGATTCGGCAGGCGCCTCACTATCAATCGCTCTGTCACGTTTCGGCCTTCAGGAACTTTCCCGACTCGGCAAAGATACAACGCGTTCATTTTCCCTGTTGGCGCGTGAACTGGGTCAAAGCCTGGAAGAGACTCTCATGCAAGTTCAAATTGAGTTTGCTGGTTTGAATGGTGGCGGTTTGATTCCGGCAACGAGCAAGCGTCGTGCGCTTGGTACATCAACCGATAATCTGATTGAACAGACCAAACAATGGCTCGAAAAGGTTGAGGCCGAATACAATGCCAAACAAGGGAAAGAGATAACTCACCTCGCAGAAGAAGTTCGCGCCGCCTACACCAATGCCGATTGAAAGATCGGAAAGCGGCGACGTTGACTCCGACTGACAAATTCACGGAGAGAACTTGTGACCTACCAGGATTTGTCCGTTAACCAACTGATTGAGCATCTGGGTGGCGGCTGGCAATCAGACCACACCGGCTGGGTGATGGAACTGATCAATCGTTGGAAGTCCAGCCTGAAGGCTCCGGTCGAAATCAAACAGCACAGTCAGAATGAAGTCAGGTTGGTCACTGACCTGAGCGACATTCATCTGCGCGGAATGAACGACGTGCCGTGTTTGATCGTCGGCGGCAATGGCTCCGACGGTTTGCAGGATTTCTGGCGCAAATCATCCAGCCCCGGACGATTGCCGTTTGTTTTGGCGCTTTCAGATCAGGTTTTTTCCATTGCAAATCCAGTGGTGGGTGATCGCGGATTGTTGCTGTCTGCCAATCAGGTCAAACAACTTCTTCTTCATCCCGACCCCCGCGAATATCTGAAAAAGCAGCTTCATAGGGCAATTCCGAAACAGCGGTTGATTCCGTACGATTTTCTGAGATCGTCCGAAGGCAGCATGTTTTTTGGTCGTCGCCATGAACTGAATAGGTTGCGGCACGAAGACGGAACCAGTTTCGCGATTGCCGGGCCGGGTAAGGTCGGCAAATCTTCGTTGATCAAACAATACCGTTTGCAGATGGTTCGCGAACGCGATCCTCGCTCTTCGCTCAGGTATTACATTGATTTTTACGACTGCGCGGATACGTCGCCGGATGGCGTGGCACGGTTCTTTGCCATGAAAGTTGATCCGTCAAAACATAGCGATCGGATGATGGCCGACGGCCTGCTGGATTTTCTGCGCTACCAGTCATACAAGAACAATCAGGTTCCGCTCGATCTGTTGCTGGACGAAGTGGACGAAGTCTGCAATGGCGAAGCCTTCAAAATGCTCGGTGAAGCGGCCAAGCTTGGTTATTGCCGGCTGGCTCTTTGCGGCAAAGGCGCGCTTTTGAGAATGATGCTCGACAAAGATTCGCCGCTGAAAGGTCGTTTGGAGTTGATCCAGTTGGAGCCGCTTGACGAAACCTCTGCCAGAAGATTGATTCTCGAACCATTACGCGATTTGGGAATGGAAATCAGCGACCCCGACCTGCTGATCAATCAAATATTCCGGCTGACCGGACGGTTACCGCATTTGCTGCAACTTTATGGCAAACGTCTGGCGACTTTGGCAATTGACGAAAACGCTGCCAAGATAACCGCCAATCACATCGAAACACTGAAATGGGATTTTGCCGTCGCCCAAATCTTCGCTGAACCTTTACGCAATCTCTCCGATCCCGAAACCAAATTGATCGCGCTGCTGCTTTTGCAGAACGGTTCAGGGGAGTTTTCTCTTCAAACCGTTCAAAAAATAGCCGAAAAAGAATCATTGCATTACGACCTGAACCAAGTCGCTGAACTTTGCAACGACCTGGTCATCAGCAATTTGCTGACCTGGCACGGTGGCCGTTACCGAATCGCCAATGAAGCATTGTTCGATTACGTTCGCCATCAGGGCTTGCTGGAAGAAACGGAATTTGTTCAGGCTCGTCAGGCTGTCAAAAAGCGACGCGAGGCCAATTACCTGAGCCAGACGCAATAATTGCGTGGCCGGAAAACAAAAGGTGAGGTGAGTGATGTTCGCCTTTCATTACAGAAAAATCAGTTCGTCGCTGATCAATGAAATCACAAGCATCGTTTGTAATGGCGAAAGTGTGGCTTTGCTTGGCCCTCGATATGGCGGCAAAGGCTACCTGATGAAGACCCTGCGCGCGGGAATTGAAAAAGAGACTGGAACATCTGTCGTCTGGGTGGACCTGGCTAACGCCAAACCGATTACAACCGGTCAGGCGCTGTCTAACCTAATACTCGAAGCCGTCAATGAAGCGCCGGGTGGCCAGACAATCACATCCGATCCGGCAAAAGGTCTTTTCGATCCTATTGATCAGCTTTCCGCAAAACTTGAAAAACCAGTCATCGCACTGTTTTCCTATGTTGACGGCATTGCCCACAGCCTTGCGCGAAACCTGCTTCGCGCAGTTCGCCCGCGAGTAATGGACGGCAAGTTGATTGCAGTGCTGTGCGGCGAAATGGATTTGCGTCACCTGGTTCACGGCCCGAACTCTGAGTTCAACTGCGCTCATCAATACGTGCTGCAGGGTTATGACCTGGACGAGTTCAGCGAACGCTTTAAGCGCTATTCCATTTCCCTCAATCTGAAATTCAAGGACGAAACCGAAGCCGCCAGATTGCTGTTGAAACTGACCGGCGGCAATGTACACATACTTCGCATAGTTCTCGGCTCGATCATTGAATCGCGAGTCAGAAGCGGCGATCCGCACTTGCCCGAACTTGATCTGTCGGACATTCCCCAAACACTCAACGCAATTCAGCCGCCGGGAATGCGCCGCGCCGACACCTTTCGTTATTCGATGCGCGTGATCAACAACGAACCGGATTCCTGGACCGATTTGAACCGTTTGATCAATGATCAGCCGGTTGAAGTCGTTGGCCTGGAAAAAGACCAGCCGAGCATTTTGGAATTGGCCGGAGTCGCAGTTCGCGAAGGAACTCGTTTGCATTTCTCTTCGCCCTTGATGGCCGAGTTTCTGAAAAGCACCTACGTTCCGCGCCGATTCGGCGATTTGTTTGCCAGAAACGGGCAATGGGACGAAGCATTCAGGCAGTACGAATTGCTTTCGCCGGAGGAAAGATTGCGACCTTCTTCCGCCGACGACCGGGCTGACGTCATCTTCATGGTCAAAACTCTCAGCGCCGCTTTGTTTTCAAAAGCGGCGATCAGCGTCGAGGCTGTAAAGCAATTTTTCTCGCTCGGATGCCGATACGTCCTCGGATTCAGTGAAGTCACTTTCTGGCAACGCGATGAGGATTGGAGAATTCAACCTTTCGACGGTTTTCTGTCCAACGCTGGGGCGGATTACAGCGTCATCAATGTGCTTCCAAGTTCGACAGAAAACATACGGCCCGGCATCTGGCTGCCTTTGCACAAACAACAAAACACATACGGCGTCATAGCCATTCTGCCCGGATTGCGCGCCGACCGTTTGGGAGCCGTGGTTGTCGGCAATCACTCTCAGCACATTGTCATTTCGCGAGAGCGAGAATTGCTGACCAAAGAGTTGTTGGAAAACTTCGTCAGGGCATATGGCCACGCCATCAAAGTCGAAACTTCCAAAAGGCGATTGGATACGCGCAACAAACATATAGAGCTTATCAATTCAATATTCGAGGGATTGGGCAAAGACGTTCTCAATCCCAAACAGGTGTTGTCGCTGGCCGCCGAAGGTTTGCGCGGAATGTGGTATCGCCGTGTTCTGTTTTGTCTGGTTGACGACGAACGAAAGCGAATCAAAGGCGTGCTGGATTCCAGCGATCAGCCTGTGGACATTGCGGAAATGACAGACTATTCGCTGGATGATCCACTGGCCGATCTTCAGCCGTACATAATCCACACCAAGAAATGGAAGATCGTTCCCGATGCGTCAAAAGAGCCGTTGGCGAATAAGAAAGCCGTCAACCTTGCCGGAATGAAAGCCGAAATGCTGGTTCCGCTGATCAACCCGCTGGGCGAAGCCATCGGAACAATTCACGTTGAAAGAAGCGACGGCGCGGTTCCCACGACTGACGAAGCGGAGGATTTGCAAACTTTCGGGCGTCAATTGGCGGTCGCCATTGAACAAAGTAAACGCGTCAGTCTGTTGCAATCGGCGTTGGACAAGATTCCCGAACCGTTGGTCATAGTGGATAACGCCATCAATATTCGATATGCGAATCAACCTGGCGCAGACCTGTTGAACATTCAACCCGGATGGCGTGACCGAATTGAAAAGTCGTATGCCGCCGAACATGGATTGGACGAAGACGCTCAGAAGATGATTCGGTCATCTTTGAACACAGGTCAAAGAGCCGTTCACCACGTTCAACGTCTGTCGCCCTTGTTCGCCAATCAACCTGAATACCGGCGCGAAGTGCTGACAGACATTCTGCAGGATTGGGATGGAAAAACCATCGGCGGACTTTTGCACATTCGCGATTTCAGTTACCTGTATCAGGTCTCGCAGGCCTTCCGGCTGGTTTTCGAAGCGACCGACGCGCAATCTGCCATCAGCGCCATGCTGGAAGCGGCCAAGCTGCTGAAGTACAAATGGGGACGGCTTTATCTGACCGATGAAAACGATCCTGATCGGCTGACGACAAAACTATCTTTTGGCTTCAGAAACAAAGCTTATGAAGAGAAGTTCAATTCCGGCCAGATCGAAATGCCGCGCAGGCACACGCCCAATGTCGAAACCTGGATGAGCATCGAACAGGGCAAGCCGCTGGTTTTTTATTACACCAAACATTTTCCGGATCGCAGCAAATACATCACACGGTATGGATTGGAAGCAACCGTAACGCACCACACGCAATTAACCGAAGAGTTGGAAAAGCAGGAAGAGGATTTCTGGTTGGACATCCCGCTCGGCACGCCGGAAAGCCCGCTGGGAAAAATGACTCTGGATTGCGACAAAGACCTGCGGCCTGAAAATTTCGAGATCATGAAGATGCTGCTCGAAATCGCCTCTGACAATCTTGCCGCTCATCTTCAACGTGATCTAAAAAACCTGGAAAAACTTCAGACGATTCGCAAAGCGGCAGCCGAAAAAATCATGGCTTCGCTGGCTCACAACATTGCAACCCGACTGGCTTCGATGCCGCTGTTGCTGGCTCGTTACAGAGCGCGCGAGGAAAATCCGCAAACTCTGAAACCGCTCAACGACGATTTCCAGAAAATTCTGGACGACACCTTGACCACCATCAAACGCGCCAAAGAACGGCTGGCGGCGGTCGTCGCCCAAACAGCGAGGGTGGATTTGTTTTGCCAGATTCAACGCACTCTGGAATCCGCCTTGCCGGAAAAATCCTTCCTGGTCGAAAGCCAGTTTCAACCGCTGGAGGCTGAAGTAGACAGTCATCTGCTTGAACTGGCGCTGCTGGAAATGGTCCAGAATACGCGCGACGCCACGGAAGATTCAGAGCAAGTAACCGTGACAGTAAAACTGGAAGCCGAACAGATCAGTTCACGGGATTGGGTGAGAATCGTTTATGAGGACAACGGCCCCGGCGTTCCTGACGACTTGAAGAAAACAATCTTCGAGGATTTTTTCAGCCGACGCCCAAATAAAAAGACAGGCACGGGGCTGGGTCTTGGCTTCGTCTGCCGAGTGATCGAAGCTCACGGCGGCGTAATTCTGGAAAACGGAAAGTTTGGCAAAGGCGCAAGATTCACCATCGTCTTCCCGAAAGAACAAAGCCCCGCCCCGATTAAGGAGAACGGTTATGTTTCGCATACTGATTATTGAAGACATCAAAAACACACTCGATCAATTGGAGCAATTCCTGTTGGAAACATTCCCCGATTCTCAGATTGATCGCGCGGAAACAGTAAGTCAGGGGCGCGCATTGATCGAAGAAGCTCAGACGGTTGGACTGCCTTACCACACTGTAATTCTGGATTTCAAATTGCCAAAAGAGACCGGCGACAACCCGGAGGATGACGAATCGCTATGCGAACTGATCCGGCGTAAAATGCCGCAAGCCCTGCTTGCACACATCACGGCTTATTCTGAAGATCAGGCTGTGCAGGATCATCTGAGGAAGTCGCATATCGAGCAGATTGGCCACAACGTCTTTGCATTGTCGAAATCGGATGTTTTCTGGCCGAACCAGTTGGTCACAACGATGTCGGCCTACCTGTATGGTTCGCGGATTTTGAAAAAGTTACGGTTTCTGTTTAGCGAAAGCGGTCAGGCCATCAGTGTTGACGATTGGGCAGGCCGAAGCCACGTGCGCGGCAGCGGCGGTTTGACGCACGAGATAGCCGATCTCCGCCGCGAGATTTCGGCTCACTGGCACGAACTGGACGAACGCGTACAAAAAGAAATCCAAAAGATTTTCATTGTGGACACATTGCGCGAACCGGTGCGGGTCAGTTTGATTGACAGCGGTTCAAGCAGTAGCACATCCGAATAAATCTGCTGGAGTGAAGATATGTCGCCTCAGAACAATAATCCCACTCAGTCAAAACTCCATGGGATCATCAACAGATTGCCGTTGACGATGGAATCGGAACATTTCCTGATTCGATACGGATTACGCAACCCGGTTCGCGGCAAAGGATTGGGAGCTTCCGGCGTTCAGGATCGAGGCTTGTTGCTGACATACGTCAAGGCGCTGGAACGATTGCACAAAACGATGACTGAACCGCCATGGAATCGGCCACTCCCCCTTACGGGAACTTCCGGCAAAACTCCAATTTATGTTTTCAATATTTCCGAACTGACGCCCGTTGATGGCAGCCCTTTCACCGACACAGACCTTGACGATGTGCCGTTCATTTGTCTGCCTTCCAGAAGCTTTGAACCATCAGTGCAGGATGAACTGCATCGCGCTGCCGCCGAAGCCGTCCACGAAGCCACTCACGTTTTCAATTATCGCCATCGGCCTCGCTATCATCTGCATTCAAAACCCTGGGATTGGCTTGACGAAGCGTTGGCCGTTTTCATGGAAACTCATTTGATTCCGGGCAATCACGATCATCTGCGTTTTTTGAGAAACTGGATAGAACTGCCTGAAGTGTCGCTGGACGATTGGTCGGCAAGGTATCAGGCGGGAATGTTCATCTACTATCTGGAAAAGCGTGCGCCGGGTCTGGCAAACAAAGTCTGGGTTGAATCGCTGCCGACTGAAGACCCGATCAAAGCGTTGAGTCGTTTATTGCCTGAAACCACGAAGACAGACGATGTTTTTGTTTCTCACGATCCTGAAGTGCAAGACCTGTTCGCTTCGGGTTATTGCATGGATTCGTACTTTTTGTGGGATCACAACAGCGCCAGTCTCGCCCCGGAATTGTTCGTTCGTTACGGCGAACGCTCGGTAACTGAAAGTTTCGTTCTGCGTCCGGGAGAGCTGGAATCTTCCGGCAGCCAAAGTCTGGATCATCTGGCTTGCAGGTATTTCCGTATTTACCTGAAAGGCGATGCGACAAAACTCCGGGTCGAAGTGCGAGCGCACAACAGCCAGACGATTGCTCCGCTTAAAGCTGAACTGGCAATCGTAAATTCGGAACTGCGAAGGGAAAAGAATGCCATTGCGCTGCGACCGGCATCAGTTGATGCTGGCAAGTCAGATCAGATTCTGACGGCTGAGGTCAATCAGATTTCCTGCGACAATACGGATCATGTCGTCCTGGTTGTGACCAATTGCGGCACGCGCGCGACTCAGCCAAACGCCAGGATCGAACACGACGACGGGCGACTGTTCGAAGTTCGAGTTTCAGCCTCCTGATTTGGAAAGCCAAAAACTCTTATCTCAATTTTTCAACGCCGCATAAACCGTTTGCGAAATGTCAGCAATCAGTTTGCTGCTGCGTCGTTGATTCTCAATGCCTTTGGTCAGAACTACGATGACGTATGATTTGCCGTCCAGCGGATAAACGATTCCGGCGTCGTGATTGTGTCTGGTGATTTCGCCGGTTTTGTGAGCCACTCGCGTCGCGCTGGGCAAACCGGCAGGTATGCCGTCGTTGAAATGCTGAGCCGAAAGAATCTGAACCATCTTTTCGCAAACGCGTTTGCTTTTGAATTTGTTTTCGGCGATCAGTCTGAAAAGCAGCATCAGATCGTAAGCCGTCGTAGTGTTGTTCTTTCCCGCCTGAAAAGCTTTTGAATCTTCCACGCCGCGCAAGACTCGAATGTCGTTCGCTCCCAGTTCGGACATCAGGCTCATCACTTTTTCCGGCGTCACCAGTTCGATCAGGATGTTGGTCGCCAGATTGCTGCTCCAGGTGATCATGTGATCAACCAGTTCCAGCACGGTCATCTTTTGCCCGATGCGATTGTAGACTTCCTCGTCGCTGTCATCCTGACGGCTGAGCCTGTATTCGCTGCCGTCAATGATGCTGTAAAACTTGTTTTTGACTTCGACCGGATCGCTCAGCTTCAGTTTCTTCGCTTCGACCTGCCTGAAGATTTCCATCATCACAGGCAATTTCATGGTGCTGGCCGCGTGCATGCTGACACGTTCGTTGATCAGCAAAGTCTGTTTGGTTTGCAAATCGTAAACGGCGACACCGACGACTTCGGCGCCACTGGCCGAAATCAACTTTTCAATTTGCGGTTTCGCCTGCTCCAGTTTCGATTGCGCCAGAACGATTGACGAACACGTCGCGACGATGATCGCCGCGGCAATAAGCAATGATTTACGCATAAGTTTCTCCCGAAGTATTTATTGGCCGAACTTGAAAAAGCGCGGTTAATCTAGCTCACGATTCAGCATCAGACAATCTCACTCGACCCAACACACGCCTGAGGATTAAAAAGTTTTCCCGATCCAGCAACCGTAGAGCGGAACATTGGTTGATGTGATCTTCAATCCGAGTTTTGAGGAGGGCAATTGGAGCGGGTGGAGAATCTTCTCTTGCTACTTCGAAGGCGGAAAAGCTTCGATTGTGACTGATTCTTCGCTGGTCAGAGATGGGCAATACGCGTTGAAGCTCCGGGCCATCAGAGCCGTTACATTCACAGCAGCATCGCGGCGGACAACTTCACGCTGGTGCGACGATAAGCATTCTTCGCCAACGAGTGAAGAGAGGCTACCACCTCTCTCTACCCAATTTCGGCAAGACACGACTTTGTTATCAGGGCGAGTAATAGCTATTTACATCTACGGCAAGATCCGTAGTCGCCCACGAATAAACTCTGAATCTACCCACACTACTCAGCCCAACTGTGAA
>CAYRQB010000117.1:0-16261 GCA_964426025.1 uncultured Heliomicrobium sp. | reverse complement strand
AAGGCTTTTGCGGAAAAGCAAAAGGCTGTCTCCAGGGAAGATCGCATTGCCGAAGATCGTGTCAATGCGCGTGGTGAAGATGCGAATCCGTTTGCCGTTGGTCGGCGCATTTTCGTAAGCGACGCTGAAATCCACTTCTGCGCCACGGCTGCGGCCAATCCAGTTGCGCTGCATGGCCAGCACTCGTTCCGGCCAACCGCCTTCCAGATCATCCAGACTGTCCAGCAGTTCGTCGGCATAATTCGTGACGCGGATGAACCACTGTTCCAGTTCGCGCAATTCAACCGGAGTGTCTTCGTGCCGCCAGCAGAAACCGCCTTCGGCCTGTTCGTTGGCCAGCGATGTGTTGCACTGCACGCACCAATTGACAGTCGCGTTTTTGCGGTACAGCAGTCCCCGCTTCCACATCTGTATGAAGAACCACTGATTCCATCGGTAATAATCCGGCGAACAGGAAGCTATGTCGCGCCGCCAATCGTAACTGAAACCCAGTCGCTGCAATTGCACGCGCATCGAGTCAATATTTTCAAAAGTCCATTTGTCGGGACGGGCGTTGTTTTTGATGGCAGCGTTTTCCGCAGGCATGCCGAAAGCGTCCCAACCCATCGGATGCAGCACATTGAAACCCTGCATGCGTTTGAAGCAGGACAGCGCGTCGCCAATCGAATAATTGCGGACGTGTCCCATGTGAATTCTGCCGGATGGATACGGCAGCATTTCCAGACAGTAAAACTTCTCCCGCGCCGGATCGGCATCGGCTTCAAAGGCGCGATTATCCGCCCAGCGCTGTTGTTGTCTCACTTCTATTTCTTCGGGAAAATATTTCTCGTTCATTACCTGATCCTTAATTCGGCTTTCTGGCCGTTTGGATTTCTTCCTTGCAATGTCAAATCTTCAGCGAAAACGCTGCTACTCTGGCGTTCGCATCGCAAGGCGAATCAAAACTTGTATGGAAAAATTGCGGTCGGAAGGAGCAGCGCAACACAAACCCATCAGCGGGCATTGCGCTGCAAGATAAGGGAGAGGCTGTTCAGCAAAATAAATTCTTTGCGACTGACAACCCGATTGATGAATTTGCTGACTGCGTTTGACATTGCTTTATGACTCTCCGATTCAATTTCGGCTTTGATGCTTTCTTACAGGGGCGGATTCTACACAGACATATCCTGACGTTCAAGCTTTCTCTCGAAAGAGCTTTGTCGCGCCTGCGGGTGCGGCTACAATGGCTGCACGATCTACTATATTCTCTCGCCCGATTTGCGCGGCGGACAAAACCCAAGGGCGAGTGTTGCAACAGTTTCTTCACTGATTTCAGGTTTCTTATATCAAAGGCTCGAACAACGGCTATGCCTAAACAGGCCAGGTACATCTACGAATTCGGTCCCTTCCGACTTGATCCCGAAGAACGATTGTTACTGAGGGACGATCAGGTTTTGGCACTGACTCCAAAAGCGCTGGACACATTGATAGCGCTGGTCGAAAACAGCCGCCACATCGTCACCAAAGAAGAATTGATGAATCGCGTCTGGCCGGATATTTACGTCGAAGAGACCAATCTGGCTCAGCACATTTCCATGCTTCGCAAAGTGATTGGCGAACGCGGAGACGGCGGACAATACATTGAAACGGTTCCTAAGCGCGGATACCGGTTTGTCGTGCCAGTCAAAAAAATCAAAATGCTCCCGACCGAAGCCGGGTTTGCCACTCGCGTCGGTTCGCCTGATAGCGAGGATAGAGAACGACTGAATTTGACCGATGACGGAGGATCGAAAGGCTCATCGAATAAATCCTCCGGAAAGTCCCAACTGTCGGCCAGACCGGTCGAACCCGGAACCAAACTTGGCCGGTATGAAATCCTGTCGTTGATCGGCACTGGAGGCATGGGAGAAGTTTATCTGGCGCGCGACACTCAGCTTGACCGCAATGTGGCGCTCAAACTTCTTTCACACAAATACACCGATAACACAGAATGGTTGCGCCGTTTCGTTCGCGAAGCCAAAGCCGCCAGCGCGCTCAACCATCCCAACATCATCACCATTCACGAAATCGGCGAATTCAACGGCATTCATTACATCGCCACCGAATACATCGAAGGAAAAACTCTGCGACATAAACTGGCAGGGGGGCAAATGAAAAAACCGCGCGCGCTCAACGTCGCCACGCAGCTTGCCAGCGCCTTATCGGCGGCGCACGCAGCCGGAATCGTTCATCGTGACATCAAACCCGAAAACATCATGCTCAGGCCGGACGGATACGTGAAGTTGTTGGATTTCGGTTTGGCCAAACCGATGAAATCATCCGCGCTGAAAGTCGAAACGGGCAATCTTTCCCAACTCAACACCGATCCCGGCATAGTCATGGGAACCATCAATTATATGTCGCCGGAACAAGCGCGCGGACTTTCGGTTGATCCACGCAGCGACGTTTTCAGCCTTGGCGTTGTTCTTTATGAAATGCTGACCGGGCGCGCTCCGTTTGAAGGTTCGACCACCAGCGATGTGATTGTGGCGATTCTGGATCGTGAACCGACCAGGTTGTCTTCAAGGTTGCAGGAGATTCCGGCTGAATTGGAACGCATAGTCACCAAAGCGCTGAGGAAAGATCGCGAGGAGCGTTACCAGACGATTAAGGACTTTCATCTGGACTTGAAAAGTTTGCAGCAGGAGCTTGAAGTCCGGTCCAGGCTTGGCGATTCGTGGCCGACGGATTTAGAAAGAGAGAAGAAAGCCAAAGAATCGCAATCACTGGATGAAAACAGACCCCCAGGAATTCCGACCGCGGGGCGTAACAAAAACACTACGGAAAGAGTCGCCAAATTCGACATCCCGGAAGTCCGTTACGCTCGCAGCGGCGAAGTCAACATAGCTTATCAGGTGATAGGCGATGCGCCGCTCGATCTGGTTTTCGTCATGGGATGGATTTCGCATCTGGAAAATTTCTGGACCGAACCTTCTTTTGCGCGTTTCCTGCGGCGGCTGGCGACTTTTGCGCGTGTCATACTTTTCGACAAACGCGGGACTGGATTGTCCGACCACGTGCCGATTGATCAATTGCCAACGCTGGAACAGCGAATGGACGATGTGCGCGCGGTGATGGAAGCTGTCGGTTCCGAACGCGCCGTGTTGTGTGGAATATCGGAAGGCGGCCCGATGTGCAGCCTGTTCGCCGCGACATACCCGGAAAAGACCATCGCCATGGTGATGATTGGCTGTTACGCTCGCCGTTTGAAAGGCGAAGGTTATCCGTGGGGCCCAACGGAAGCCGAACAGGAAGAATTCTTCGAAGTGATGCGCCGTGATTGGGGCGGCCCGGTCGGACTGGAAAAACGCGCGCCGAGTGTGGCCGACGATCCGGCTTTCAAGGAGTGGTGGGCGGCTTACCTGCGACGCGGAGCCAGTCCCGGCGCGGCTCTGGCGCTGACGAAGATGAACTCTGAAATTGACATCCGCCACGTGCTGCCAACTGTGCGCGTGCCGACGTTGGTGATTCATCGCACAGGCGATCGGTTGTTCGATATTGCCGAAGGTCGTTTCATCGCCGAAAACATTCCGGGAGCAAAATTCGTCGAATTGTCCGGCATTGATCACCTGCCCTTCGTCGGAGATCAGGATTCGATTCTGGACGAAATCGAAATGTTTCTGACCGGAGTGCGTCACGCATCGGAATTTGATCGCGTGCTGGCGACTGTTCTGGTCGCTCAAATTGCCGATGAAAACGCAAACGGTCAGCAATGGAATGACCTGCTTTCGCGTCATCATTCCTTCGTCAAAAAAGAAGTCGAAATGTTCAAAGGCCGAACCGTCGAAATAACCGACAATCATCTGCTGGCAACCTTCGACGGCCCGGCCAGAGCAATTCGCGCGGCTTGCGCTATTCGCGCATCGGCTCAACGATTGGGGATCAATCTGCAGACCGGCCTGCACACCGGAGAATGCGACGTGCTAAACGATAAAGTCGGCGGTCTGGCAGTTGAAATAGCCAAGCAAGTCGCCAACAAATCCGCAGTCAGCGAAATTCTGGTTTCCAGAACCGTCAAGGACCTGGTCGCCGGTTCGGGTATTCAGTTCGGCGAGCGCGGATTGCAAATGCTGGCCAACAAGCTCGGCGAATGGCGATTGTTCGCCGTCGAAAGCGGCGCGTGTTGAACCAATAAATCAAACCCAAAAATTTTGGGACAGGATTCAACAGGATGAAAATCACGATGATGCTGATTTGAAGCCAGCCCTGATCAATCTTGTCAATCCTGTCTATTTCTCACTGTCCCAATGTCGCTTATTCTGATTTTGACCAAATTGTGAACTGACTTAATTGCCGATGTTGATCTGCGAAAAGTTCGAGATGAATCCATTGGCCGTCACCACAATCGCCACCGTTCCGACGCCTCGCAAAGATTCCGGCAAACGCACGTTGATCTGATCAACGCCCGGAAAACCGGAACTCGCTCCGGCATACGTCACCTGGCAACTCTGCCCGCCAATTTTCACTTCGACATTGTTCTGATTGCCGATTCCAGTCCCATACAGAATCAGGTAATTCGGTTGTCCGTTGACGCTGACGCTGACAGGCATGGCGACACGGTTGGCGTCATAAATCCGCTGATAACGTTGGCCGTCGGTTGTCACCTGAGCCGCAGCCACTCCATTGCCGTTGCTGTTGGCTGTGAAAATCGCCGGGTTGGGTCCGGTCAATGCGCTGCCTTCAGTGCGTTCGCCGTTCGATCCTGTCACCACAACGTTGATCGCTCCGGCGTTGACCTGCGGCATCAGAAAGTTGATTTGCGTCGGAGAAACATAAAACAGGTCGGCGGGCGCTCCGTTGATGAACAATTGAGTTCCCAACAGGTTTTGCGGCAACGGCAGCGAATTGGCCGAAGCCGTCACCGAAGTCAACGATTGGCCGGGAACGGCAAAGATCGTCGAAATTGAATTTGATCCAACCGGCGAACTGAACGAAGCGGAATTGACCAGGTTCAGCAAACTGCCGCCGCCCGTACACAAATCGCAGGGTTTGGTGTGCGGCGGATTGCCAGTGGTCACAGTCTGGCAAGTCGCACCCGATCTCATCACCTGTCTGATGGTGTAAGTCGCGCCGAAACCGCATCCGACCGGTTCCGTGAACGAGATGGCGTTGGCCGGAGCTTCGCCGACTTTGGCTCCGCCGCGAAAGATTTCGTAATGATCAATCAATGAAATCGGATCGCGATTGAGCCAGCGCAAATTGATGTTTGAACACGACGATGGATAACCCTGGAACAGCGGCGGCGTGCAGGTTGATTGCGCGCCGACGGTTTCAACAATGCCCGTCATCGGCAAATCCGTCTCGCCCGAAATCAGCGAGAGCGAACCGAGAATTGTGATTGATAAAAAGTAGAGCGCCATCTTTTTAGACATACTTACTCCTTGCCGCCAGCCGTCAGCCAAATCGCAGTCACACTCAGGGACACACCGCGACGCCGTCAGCTTTGCAGCCAAATCGAATTAGGAACCGGGTTGTTTGTTACGGGGCAGAAAGATCGAAAGGGATGCTGCGAGGGGGAAAAAGGAATTGTCAGGGCAATCGAAAATTCAGGATGAGACGGCAATGAACAGCCGAGCGCAGTTTAATCATCCGCGCCGACGGTTTCAATTGGAAAAGATTACACGGTCAATCAGCCGAAACATCAGGTAAAACCAGCCTGATGGCAATTTTTACAGGCCGATGCTAACCTGCCTGTCCGCTGATCAAACACCACCACCAAGACAAAACAGAGATGAATTATTCAATCGTAGTCCCTTTTCATAACGAAGAAGAGAACTTGCCGGAGATATACAGGCGGTTGACTCTAGTGATGGAAAAACTCTGCGACGATTACGAACTGGTTTTCGTTGACGATGGCAGCAGCGACCTGACTCATCAAATCCTTCGCGACATATGCCAGATCGATCCGCGAGTCGTCGGTGTCAGGCTTCGCCGAAACTTTGGCCAGACGGCGGCGCTGGCCGCGGGCTTTGACCGCGCAAGCGGCGAAGTCGTCATCGCCATGGACGGCGATCTGCAACATCAACCCGAAGACATTCCGCGTTTCGTTGAAAAGCTAGGCGAAGGTTTCGACGTTGTCAGCGGCTGGCGGCAAAACCGTCGTGATGGATTTCTGCGCACATTCCCTTCGCGCGTTGCCAATCGCTTGATGGCTTTGGCATCGGGCGTGGCGATTCATGATTTCGGCACGACCTTCAAAGCCTATCGCCGCGAAGTGCTGGAACGCATTCCGATCTACGGCCAGATGCATCGTTTCATCCCGGCGATGGCCAGCATCGAAGGCGCGCTGATCGCCGAAGTCCCGATCGAAGATCAACCGCGCATCAGCGGCAAATCTCATTACGGCATTTCGCGGACGTTTCGCGTTATGTTCGACATTCTGACCATTCGCTTCATCGTCCGTTACCTGTCGCGCCCGCTGCATTTTTTCGGCGGCATCGGAGCCGTGATGATCTTGCTGGCCGGAGTTTTGGCAAGCTGGCTGCTGCTGAAAAAACTGATCTGGCGCGAAGACATCTTCATTGAAAACGGCCCGATGCTGATTTTCGCGGCGGTGACTTTCCTGGGCGGATTGCAGTTTCTGGGCTTCGGCTTGCTGGGAGATTTGCTGGCTCGGCTTTATTACGCGCCCGAGCGGCGGGACATTTACAACGTGGCGCGAGTTTACCGAAGCGAATTACCGAAGAATTTTGAAGAGCGCGAACGATAATCATCAATTGCTCAACCTGACCTGTCTCCATCCATTTTGTGAGTTCCGTTTGTCGTTCGTCAGATAGAGGACAACTTCGGTTTGTTTCAATCGCCGCAGATAATTTCTGCTTTTCTCAACTCCCAGCACGTAAAACACGTTGTCGAGCGCATCACCCGCCGTGCCGGTTTCGGCCAGCACGGCGACGCTCAGCACGCCTTGCACAGGCCAGCCGGTTCGCGGATCGAAGATGTGCGAATAGCGTTTCCCGCCCAAGTCAAAAAACTTTTCGTAACTGCCCGAAACCGAAAGCGCGCGGTCTTTCAGTCGAACGGTCATCGCCGTTTTTTGCGAACTGATCGGATCACGCAGCTTCACTTCCCAACCGTCTTCGCCCGGCGGCGCGCCCAAACCATAAATCGTGCTGCCGCAGGCGTTGACCAGAGCGCGCTCAATACCATTTTGTTTCAGGATTTCGACCGCGCGATCAACCGCGTAACCTTTGGCAATTCCTCCCAGGTCGAGTTCGACGCCCGCGCGGTCAAAACGAATCGTCCGTTCCTGTTCGTTCAATATCACATGCCGCCAACCGACTTTGCGGCGAGCTTCGGCCAATTCCCCGCTCTTTGGCATTCGGCCTTCGCCGCGAAAAAAGCCCCAGGCTTTCACCAGAGGCCCGACCGTGATGTCGAAAGCTCCGTCAGATTCGCGGCTGTAGCGCAAACATTCGGCAATGAAATCAAACAATTCCGGTTCGACTTTGACGGCTTCATTGGCCGCGTTGCGGTTTAGTTGAGAAAGCGGGCTTTCGGGCTTGTAATGGCTCATCAGATTGTCAATGCGGTCAACTTCGTCGAATGCGGCGTTGACTGCCTGGCTGAGTTTCGATTCGTCTTCGCCGTAAACGACAATCGAATAAGCGCAGGCCATCGAAATGCGGCTGTCTTCGTAACGAAGCTGAGTCGAGCGAAGCAGCGAATTAGCCATCAGCCATTCGCCATTAACCATTAACCGACAGGGGGCAGATATTCTTCCCCTGCCCAATAATGGGTAATGGGTTACTGCCGACACGCTGAAAGCAGTCAGCAAAATCAAAAACAGTTTCATCCTCTTCCCTCGGCTAAGCATTGTCAGCTTACGCTGATTCGGCGATGATGCGCGCGCCGCTGGGCATTTGATTTCAATCCAACTGCAAACTCAAGGAAAGCGAAGCTATGAAAAGAATCTCTCTTTTGATTGGTCTGTTCGTCTTGTGCGGACTGTTCAATGCAATTGCGATGACGGCTGACGAAGCGGGCGTCGCCATCAGCCATCGCGCCAAAGCGGATTTCAAATTGACGGCTGATCCGAATTCGGCGGCGTGGAAAAACGTTCCGGCTTTCATCGCCGAAAAAGGTCGCCGCGGCGAATTGGTTCCGAATCACCGAACCGAAATCCGCTCGCAATGGACAAAAGACAATCTCTACATTCTGTTCGTCTGCCCTTACCAGGAATTGAACCTGAAACCGAATCCTTCGACGACGACCGAAACAGACAAGCTGTGGGAATGGGACGTTGCAGAAGTTTTCATCGGCACGGATTTCGACGACATCAAACATTACACGGAATTCCAGGTGTCGCCGCAGGGCGAATGGGTTGATCTGGACATTGACCGCAAACCGAATCCGCCGAAACACGATGTCGGATGGAATTCGGGTTTTGAAGTCAAAGCCCGTTTGGATCGGGAAAAGAAAGTCTGGTACGGCGAGATGCGGATTCCAATGGCCAGGATTGATAAACGCCCGGCGAAAGCCGGGAACGAAATGCGAATCAACTTTTATCGCATTCAAGGGGCGAAACCGAATCGCGTCTGGCTGAACTGGCAACCGGTCGGCAACGACAATTACCACACGCCGGAAGCCTTCGGGCGATTGCGTTTGAAGTAGTACTGGCAAAAACAGCTCACGCCAAGACGCAGAATCGCAAAGAGAAAAAGTCTTCCTGGCGATCTTTGCGGCTTGGCGTGATTTTGTTATTTCACCGGCGCGATTGTTTCGCCCGCTTTGACCGGGATCAGACCTGCGGCTTCGACCTGCCGATTCAGGTTAGGAACTTTCTCGATCATCAATTTATTTACCTCGCCGATAGCCGCATTCAATTCCGAAGTGCGAAGTTTCAATTGATCGCGATGTTTGATCGTCAGCGGTTCGGTGTAACTGTCCAGCGAATTGAACAAGCGGCTGATTTGCGTCATGACAGCCGTCTGTATCGCCTGCATCGCCGGATCAGCCGGGCCAGCGTTTTCCGACAGCAAAGGGTTGCGCGTGATTTGCGGCGACAAACGATTTTGCGTGTTGACGATTTCATCCAGCAATTGACCTATCGCATTGATCAACTCATGAGGTTTGTTCGGCAGCTTTTTCAGATTGTCCTGCAGCGAATTCAATTGTTGCCGCAATGCGATCAGCCGGTTTGAAGCTTCCGTGCCGGATTTTTGCAGTTTGTTGACGGCCAGAAAGAAATCCAATCTTGCTTTGGCATCGGCGGGTGAAATCTGAATGCGCGGGTCTTCTTCAACCATCACTGATTTCGTCATCACCTCGCGACCGTCAATCACCAGCTTGACCAGATATTCGCCCGGCAAAACTCTCGGCCCGCGCGGCAAAGCTCCGCTGAACCCCGTGCCGGTTCCCTGCGCCGAACCCTGTCCGGCCAGCGGAGATTGATAACGGCAATCCCAGACGATTCGCTGAACGCCGACTTCGTTCATCCCGGTGATTTCGCGAATCTGAGCGCCGCTCTTGTCGTGAATCGTCAGCCGTATTTTGTCTTTGGCTTTTTCGCGCAGGTAATACTGAATCGTCGCTCCAATCGGAGGATTATTGGCGATGAAGGTTTTGTGACCGGCGCTGCCTTTGTGATTGTATTGCCGCCACATCGTCGCCGTGCGGAGATCGAACAAATGAGCTTCAGTCGCTGCAATCGTCTCGCTCATCTGTTCCAACGCGGTCATATCGTCCAGCACCCAGATGCTGCGCCCGTGCGTAGCCAGTATCAGATCGTTGTCGCGCGGATGAATCTGAATGTCGTCCACCGGAACCGTCGGCAGATTGTTTTTCAACCGCATCCACGAAGCGCCGCGATTGTGGCTGACGAACAATCCGAATTCGGTTCCGGCCAGCAGCAGGTTCTGATTCCGATGATGTTCGCGAATGACGTTGGCCGGATAAGGCAACCCGTTCGTAATCGCCCGCCACGATTCGCCGAAATCTTCTGTGACGAAAACATAAGGTTTGAAATCGTCGTTGCGATGGCCGTCGAATGTGACGTAAGCGCGTCCGGCTGCGGCGTGCGAAGCAATCACTCGCGTGACGTAAGTGTTGGCCGGAACTGCCGGAATACGATCAACGATGTTCTTCCACGATTTGCCGCCGTCGCGCGAAACCTGAATGTTGCCGTCGTCGGTTCCAACCCACAACACGCCTTCTTTGACGGGCGATTCGGCGACGGTCGTGATCTGGCTGTAATTGTCCTGACCGTCGTGACCGGACAAAACGTTGGCTTTGACTTCGACGCCCATAATCGGCAATTTGTCGCGATTGATGTTTTTGGTCAGGTCTGCGGTGATCGTCGTCCAGTTGTCGCCGCGATCGTTTGAAATGAACAGCCGATTGCCGCCCAGATAAATCCGCCGGTTGTTGTGCGGCGAAATCAGAATCGGCGAATTCCAATCGAAACGGTAAGTTTCGCGCGAGCTTTCTTCCGGTTGCGGGCGAATGAATTTCGATTCGCCCGTGGCCAGATTCAACCGCGCGATGTTGCCGTTCTGCGATTCGGTGTAAACCGTGTTTGGGTCTTTGGGGTCAACAACGTTGTAAAAACCGTCGCCGCCGCCAACGCGAATCCATTCGTCGTTGCTGACTCCGGTCAGATTGGTGGTGAAAACCGGCGCTCCCCACGAACCGTTGTCCTGCAATCCGCCGTAAATCCAGTAAGGTTTGCGAAAATCGAAACCGACTTCGTAAAACTGTCCCAGCGGAATCGTGTTGACGTAATCCCACGTCCGGCCTTTGTCGTAGCTGAAATGAATGCCGCCGTCCGAACCGGCGAGCAGATGATTTGAATTCGCCGGATTGATCCACAGCGCGTGAAAATCTCCGTGGATGCGCATAATCAAATACGGCTGAAAGTTTCTGCCGCTGTTGTCCGAAACGTACCACGAAGCTCCCAGCACGTAGATGCGCTGGTCGTTGTTGGGATCAATGCGAATTTGGCTGTAATACATCGGGCGCGGATTGGTCGCGGACATTTTCTTCCACGTCGCGCCTTTGTCGTCCGAACGGTAAACGCCGCTTTCGGTCGCGTGTTCGTAAGTGATGTAAACCACCTTCGGGTCTTTGCGGTAAACATCTATGCCAATGCGTCCGGCATCGCCTTTCGGCAAACCTTCCGTCAGCTTTGTCCACGAAGCTCCGCCGTCTGTGGTTTTGTAAAGCCCGCTGCCCGGACCGCCTCCCTGAAAACCGAACGGAGTCCGCCGCCGTTGATAAGCCGCCGCGTAAAGCGTGCTGGAATCTTCCGGATCAATTGCCAGGTCTGCAAAGCCAGTGTCTTCGTTGATGAATTTGGTATTCGTCCAGGTTTTGCCGCCGTCCGTGGTTTTGAAAAGCCCGCGTTCCCTGTTCGCTCCCCACAGATGGCCGAGCGCGGCGACGTAAACCGTGTCGGGATTTTTTTGATCAATGACGATGCGCCCGATGTGGTGAGCGTCTTTCAACCCGACGTTCGCCCAGGTTTTGCCGCCGTCGGTGGATTTGTAAACGCCGTCTCCCCACGAAGAGCTTTGCCGATTGTTCGGTTCGCCGGTTCCAACCCAAATCACGTCAGGGTTCGATTGAACTATGTCAACGTCGCCGATTGAACTGACCGCTTCGTTGTCGAACAGCGGTTCCCACGTCGTGCCGTTGTTCGCCGTGCGCCATAATCCGCCCGAAGCCGTCGCGGCAAAGACCATGCTCGGATTGCTTTCGACAACGGCAAAATCGTCAATGCGTCCGCCCATAATCGCCGGACCGATTGAGCGGAATTGCAGCGACTTGAAAACCGCTTCGTTGATCTGCCCTGAATTCTGAGCCTGAACGGATGGTTGAAATTTAAGAAGCGCGAGCGCGCCGATGGAAATAAGAACAGCGCAGAGAATGAACGCCAGACGAGTCCTGGGCGAAAAGACTTTAGTCATCAAATGCCTCCCGGATAGCAAATTCACTTTGATCGTTTCGCGAGCGTAATTGAGGCGGGAAATTAGCATTCCGCTCGGTTCGGAGGCAAACGAGCGCATGGTAATTTTGAAGAAATTCACATTGAAGAAATTGCCAGCGGATTGTTCAGCGACGCGATGAAGATTGTCTGGCAGTTGATCTGGCGTATCGCAAACCGACTTTGACCAGAATCGGTTGATCGGGTTTGACTGCCACGCGATAAATGGTTTGCGGAGCAGGGTCTTCCTGCGTCAATTGGCGCGTGGCATCTTCACCGGCTTCTTTTTCCGAACGAGTCCAGGCTTTGCCCGCGCCATCGGCCAATTCAAACCTCTGGACTTCGGCTCCCCAGGTCATTTCCCATTTCGCCACTTGATCGTTGGACAGTTGCAGCATCTTGTCTCCGATACTGATTCCTTCCAGTGGTTGAGGAGTGACAATCACTGTCAGACTTTCGCCCACTTGATCCGAGCGATTCTGCGTCAGCCTGAAATAGTTTGGACGATCTTCCTGACCGGGGACTTCCACTATTCTGCCCGGCGCAACGAGATTTTCGCCGCCGCGAGTGCGAGTGGTCGGGAAAATCAGATAAGGTTCTCCGTACGATCCGTCGGCATATTGTTCGCGATCAATCACGTAAAGATAACCTTCGCGCGGCGATTCAAAACTGAATCGGACGCGTTCGCCAAACGGCAATGGCGTAAAGGAATTGACTCGCACCGGAGTCCAGGCGACGGAATCTTCGCCTTCGTGAACGACGATACGGACGGCTTCGTCATTTTTCGCCGGACGCAAACGCCAGACGGTCAATCCAACCTGAGCGAAATCGCCGGACTCTTCCTTATTCAAAGATGTTTTGGCCGAGGCTCTGCGGTAATTCAACCGCTTTTTATTTGAACCCGATTTGGCCGGACGCGATTTCAAAAATTCTTCGGCGACAATTCCACGCGTGTCATCTTCCACGGCTTTGGGCCGTGCTTTTGTCTGGGCAAAAACAGAAATACCGCCAATCAGAACACAAATTATCGTTAGCAAACCCAGACGGCTGTTCATGGAATTTTCCTCCTACACGTAAGACCGTATTCCGGCGATTGAATCCCTCATCATTTTCCAAAAAATTTTGGAAAAAATTTTTATCTCCATTCGCCTTGCAGCACGAACGCCGCCCAATAATACGGAGCCGACCATTGTTTCTTCCGCCACATTTCAACTTGTGCGCTGCGAAGCGCAGCCGCCGGGCGCTGACCTTCTTTCAGCATCTTCCGATAAAAGTGCGGCATCAGTTCCGCTGTCGCGCGATCGTTGACGTTCCACAAACTGACGACTACGCGGGCGGCTCCGGCGTACATAAATCCGCGAGTCAATCCCACCAGACCTTCGCCTTTGATCTCTTTGCCAAGCCCTGTCTGGCAGGCGCTAAGGACAACCAGTTCCGCCGGTAAATTCAAATTGTAAATTTCGTTGGCGCGAAGAAAGCCGTCCTGCGGTTTTCCCTGCTCATCAACCAAAGACAGCACCAGGGCCGACAAGTTGGCGCGTTCGGTGTCCAGCAAACCGTGAGTCGCAAAGTGCAGGTATCGGTACTGACTGAGTTCAGCGCCGGTCGCCAACGCGCGGCTGGCTTTGAAATCCAACGCCTTCAAATTGGCGGTGTCGGACGCGATGGCCAGAATGCGGTCGGCTTCCTGTCGCGTGAAGGGCAGACGCGGAACCATCAATCTGCCACCCATAACGCCGACGGGCTTCTCCTCTTCGTGAACTATGCTTCGTCCTTCGGCGATGGTTTGCGTTGTTCGCGTCTGTGTTTCAACTTTACCGCCGGGTTTGTTGCCAAGCCGAACAGTTCTTGCTTTGCTGCGTTCATCGTCACTGGCAAAAACCGGATCGGCGAAAACCGCCAGCATCTTCGGCGCGGGCTGGCGTCCGGCCAGTTCTTTGCGCATCACGGCCAGCGTCGAAGCCGAAGGCAGAGTGACAATTTCATTTTGAACAATCAATGGAACTGTTTCGCTTTTGCCCGTCGAGACAAACAGCATCGCAAACGGCACGTATTGCAGCGCGCCGTCCGGCACAACCAGCAAGCGGCGATTGGCGAGTTTGTCGGCGGCGGGAGTCAGAATCATCTCGCTAAGTTGTCTGGCGGCTTCGGGCAATTCGGCGTCGGCTGCGGCAATGCGCTGAGCGCGTTGTTGAGCGGTTTCGTTTCGCTGGCGAACGCCGCGCGCGGTCAGCAGTTCAGTGACGCGGGCAGCCGCTTTTTGAATCAATTCGCGTTTCGGCAGTTCGTAACTGGTTATCGAATCCTGAGTCACCGCCCACAGATAGCTGCGCTCTTCGCCCAGCGAGTATTCCAGCAGCAGCGAATCCTGATCCAACAGTCGGTCTTGAATCTCTTTCAGGCTGAGCGGTTCGGGTTGAGTGATGGCGGCGTAATGCGGATTGTCATTGCGAATCTCCGCCTGAACCTGCCGCAGTTCGTTTTCAAACTGGCTGATCTCTTTTTTCAGCGCATCAATTTGCTGCGCCGTGTTGCGTTGAGTCAGCCGAAAAGCCTTGCCGTTGATTTGCTGAATCAATTCCCGCTCCCGTTTGAGCTTGGCCGTGGCCGCGCCCTGACGTACGTCAATGTTCGATTCGGTCAGCATTTCCAGCAGGCTGCGAGCGCGAGCGCGTTCGGCTGTTTGCAAAGCCAGCGTGTCGTGCCCAGCCGTCGGATCACCTTTGTGCAATTGCATCAACAGATCAATGTGAAGTTGATAAGCGTCCTGCCGCGACGCCAGATAAGAGGCTCGCAACTGTTGCACATCTCCGTTCGCGCGCACGTCTTCAATGACTGAGATGGCCGTTTCTATCTGCTTGCGAGCTTCGTCGTTACGTCCGGCGTTGCGCTGGGCACGTGCAATTCCAACCAGAGTGTTTGCTTCGTAATTCCGGTCGCCGATGGAGCGGAAAATTTCAAGCGCCTGACGCTGCGATTCCAAAGCCTTTTCAGGCTGGCTTAAATTGATTAAGACTTCGCCCAGATTGCCAAGCGCTATGGCTTCGACGCGGCGGTTGCCCGTCGCCCGTTGAATCTGCAACGCCTGTTGAAGACTTTCTAGAGCTTTTTCCGGCTGACCCAGCGCCGCGTAAGCAACTCCCAGATAGTTGAGCGTGTTGCCTTCGCCGCGCCTGTCGTTCGTGCTTCGGCGCAACGGCAATGCATCGTTATAAAATTTCAGCGCTTCAGGCCAACGACCAAGTTGCGAATAAGCCACTCCCAGACCGGTTAAACTGTCGGCTTCGGCGCGCTGGTTTTTCAACGCGCGGCGCAATGCCAGCGATTGTTGATGGTATTCCAACGCCTTTTCAGGATCGCCCAGAGAGTTATGTGCGACGCCGAGGTTGTGCAAGGCCAGAGCTTCGAGCGTTTGGTCTCCGGCGGCGCGGAAAAACTCTAGCGCGCGGTTGTAATATTGAATAGCCTGCTGCCATTCGGATGTATTGCTGTGGGTTTTGGCCAGGTTGTTGAGCAGAAGAGCTTCTCTTGCGCCGTCACCCAACGAGCGAAAAAGCGACAGGGCCTGTTCGTAATAACTCAGCGCCTTATGCACATCGCCCAGCACATCATTGACTCCGCCCAGGTAATTCAATGTATCGGCCTGCATCGAACGGTCGTCGGTCAATTGAAATAGCGGTAACGCGCGGCTGAAGCTTTCCAGCGCCTGCCGAAAATCGCTGTTGCCCACGCGAGCGACTCCGATTTCATAATGTGTCAGAGCCTGCCGGTAATTGTCTCCGGCAGAAACAAAAAATCTCAGCGCCAGATTGTATTTTTCAATTGCCGACTGTCGCGCTTCAGCCGTGCCTGCTTCAGCCAACTTTCGCGCTTCTCCAAATGTCCGCTCCGCGACGACGTGTTCGCGATCAATTGCTGTGGCTTCGCGCAAACTGACAATTCTGATCTCGTATCTTCCGGTCGAATCTGCCTTGTCAAACGAACGGACGTTCAATCTGTAAATGCCTGATTCTTCCGCCTGGTAAACAAGTGGCACAGGCCCCCACTTTCCCCCCGGATCATCCACGGCCAGAATCTGTCGGCCATCCGGCGCGTGAAGCAATAATTCCGCGTCCAGTTCTTTTTGCTGTACGACCAGATGTAGAAACAGACCGGCAGCAAGATCAATCTGGTAAGCGTGACTTTCCTGACCTTTGATGTCGCGCTCAATGGCTTTTCCCGGCAACAGATTGACTGGTTCGGATTGCGGAAACGCATCGGTTGCCAGCGATACGACAACCCAGGCGAGCAGACAAAACAGGCTTGCCCGGAGTTTGCGCG
>CAYRQB010000116.1:0-16716 GCA_964426025.1 uncultured Heliomicrobium sp. | reverse complement strand
TGAACCCCAAAACCAAACCGTAAGGTCTGGCTTCGTAGCTGTAATAGTAAGCGCTGGTGGTCAATGGAAAGAGCATCGCCACCAGGCCGTAAAGAACGGTTGATCGTTTGGCGACGAATCGGAAAAGACACAGGCTCATGACCCAGAATCCGAGCATTGCCGGAAAGCGAAGAGCGAAATTGTTTTCGCCAAACAACGACAA
Organism: uncultured Heliomicrobium sp.; assembly: GCA_964426025.1. GTDB lineage: Bacteria > Acidobacteriota > Blastocatellia > RBC074 > RBC074 > RBC074. The sequence goes on along the minus strand of CAYRQB010000116.1, from coordinate 16,514 downwards.
AGATGCGCGAGTCAGAACGTAAAAGAACGGCGGCAATTGCTCAGCGCCTGTCAGCAAGGCCGACCAGACTTCAGTCAGATTCGGCAGCCGGGCTATGTTGAGCGTGAACAGTTCATCGTTCTCAAAAGGTTTGCGCACGCAGATCAGCCCGATGGCCACAGAGTAAATTGAAGAAAAGATGATCAGTAGCCAACGCCAATGCTTTTCACAGATTGCGGCAACACCTGTTGCCAGATTGTCCGCGCGTTGAAGCAGATTTTTTCCTTGATGATTGTCTGTGAGTCCGATTTGTTGGTTTCGCATTTCAGGTTGACCCGCTTTCAGTCCGATGTGAGGCAAGACCATCAACTTCTTTGATGAAGGTTTTTTTGCCGCGATACACGTCGAAAATCATTCGCGCCAGTGTCCAAAAATATTGTGGCCCAACTTGCAGCAGTTTGAAGCTGGAAGTTCCCATGGCGACAGTGCGATTGATCCACGAAATAGGAACCTCCTGAATGTCATAACGAGAAAGTATTGGTTTGAGTCCGGTTTCCAGATTTGCCGCGAAGTGATGGTTTTCGATTTCCAGACCTTTCAAAATTTCCGAACGATAAAGTTTCAGGTTGTTTGAAATGTCGCGAACGCGAACCGGCAACAGAATTCTGATAAGAATGTGGCAGACGCGATTGCAAAGCGCTTTGAAAAAAGGGTAGTTGATCAGTACAGATTCCACTGAAAAGCGACTGCCAATTGCGCCGTCACGCCCTTTGGCAATTGCATCGAACAGATCGCGCAATTCAGGGACGATATGAACAAAGTCGCAGTCCATACTCAGAATGTAGCGACCTGTCGCCGCTGCGTAACCGTCTCTCAGCGCTCGCCCCACTCCATTTGGACGAACGCGATTGATCAGCTTGATGCGCGGTTCGCGTTCGGACAAAGCGCGCGTCACCTCTGCCGTCTCGTCCGTCGAATTGTCGTTGACGATGATGATTTCGTGTAGGTAATCCCCGTACATTCGCAGCAGAGCTTCGACAAGAACCGGAACATTCGTTTGTTCGTTGCGACAGGGAACCACCACCGAAGTCGAGCCGTGAAGTTGACGATGTGTGGCAAGGTTGACTTGCATTCGGCCAGAGCTGTTATCGCCTGGTTTTTTTAGCCAGATGTAAATCGAAGGGCATAGGTTTCTGAGAACCGGCGTATGTTCATGTAAGAAGGAAACCGTTTTTATCAATGGCAACAATGATTGCGGCAATCTGGTGTGAATGGAGCCGAAGAGAATGATTTCTATGTTCGTGAAACCCTGATGCGAGGCGATTTTCATCAGCCGATATTTGCTCAAACCGACGCGGCAATTTGCCTTGCCCCGCCATCGGCCAATGGAACGTTGAAGAGTTTTGAAGAGAGTCCTAGGATTCCATAAATTCTCTTCAAAGAAAAGCAATTGACCTCCGGGTTTCAACAGACGGTGAAGCGAAGCCAGCGTTTGCGGGTAAAGGTTTTGACACAGGATTTCCGCTCCTAACACGTAATCGAATGATTGCGCCGGAAGGTTTGCGGTCAGGTCTGTGATGTGTACAACTTCGGTATTCGGCAGACACTTTGCAGACGCCGCTTGCGCCAGCGTTTCATCGAAGATGGCCGCTGTAATCGGATTCTCGCCGCGAAGTGTCTGAGATAGCTTTTCGGTTAAGAGGCCGCTGCCTGCGCCCAATTCCAGAATTTTTTCGCCGGGCAAGATGTGAAGACAATGGCGAATCGTCTGAGCGCGTCTGTGGAGTCTGAGTGAAGTTGTAACAGGCCGCCGAAGCCAAATGGCTTCGCGGCTTCGTTCCATTTCAAAAAGATTTCGTTCGATCGACACTTTCTTTAACTTCCATTTGTTGCCAGAGCTTGGCCGGTTGTTTGGTTTGAATGACGTTCCTGCCACCCTGACAGGAGGGCAGGAAGGCTCAGTCAAAAGGCGGCGGGAACTGTAGCCGCGTGGTCAGAATCAGGGCGAGTGACATCAGCGCCGTTATGCCCGCCAGCCAGTAAAGCAGTGAAGGAATTGTATGGCCGTAGATATGGCTCGTAACGCAGGCCGCGCTTATCAAAAAGATGACAGCCGAGTGCGGTATGATCAATAGGCGAGCGTTTGATTTAGTCTTTACTTTTCGAGTCAGCGCATAAGGCAAACGACGACCTGAAGCCACGTTCCAAATCGCCAGTAAGAAAATCGGCCATTTGGCGTAGCGCAGAAGATAGGCTCTCCAATGAATTCCCCATTCTTTGGTGGGATCGAGATAAAACTTCTGCCGGTAAAAAGCGCCTGCCTGAAGAACGGCAAAGAGCAGCGCAATTTTTGGCACAATGGCCATGCTGATAACCTGCGGCACAGAACCGATTGCCAGCATATAAGTCAGAAGAAGGATTCCGATAAAAGTAGTGACGCTGTTTTGCACGTAAAAAAGCCCGTGCAGAGCGCTAAGCCACCATCCCTGAGTAGGAAGATTCTTGATAGCCGGGCGACGGAACCCAAACTTTACGTCAATTACCGAACGCGCCCACCTAAGTTGTTGGGTCAGGTATCCGTTCCAATCAACAGGCGTCAACCCTTTGGCCAGAATCTGAGGCAGATAAACTCCTTGCCATCCATTCGATTGATAATGCAATCCTGTCAGCAGATCGTCGGCGTCGTGTGGTGCGAAACCGCCAATGGCTTCAAGCGCACTTGTTCGATGAGTGTTGTGGCATCCGACCATTGCCGGTTGACCAAAAGCGCCAGCGGCCATTTGAGTGCAGGAGTAATAATCGTAGGTTTCTTCTGCTGCTCCGCGCGCGATGAAGCTTGCCTGCTGGTTGTAATAAACCTGAGCCGCCTGGACGTAACCGACCGTTGGGTCTGAAAAATAACCAAGCACAGTTGAAAGAAATGATTTGACCGGCACGTGGTCAGGGTCGAAGGCTGCGATAATTTCGTAACGCTTAAATCCAATCTCAAATAACCACGCGTTGTAGTTTCCATGCTTTGATCGAGCCTGAAATACGCCTTCTTCTGTTTGGTACTCAGGCATATCTTTGCGGCTGAAATGAAATGCTCCCAGACGATGACATAAATTTTTGACGCGTTGGTCGTCGCCTTCATCCAGCACCCACGTATCGTGCGGATAATCCATCGCGACCATCGCTCTGACCGTTTCTTCAAGCATCCTCAAAGATTCGGCTCCGGGCACAAACGAAGTGACGGCTCCAACGGTCAATCCGCTTGCCGAAGCCATCGGGCGCGGCTTTTTCATAAAAGGGAGTGCGAACCATCTGACTAGGCTGTTGGCGATCTTGATTAATACGATAAACGTCAAAATGGAAAAACTGAATGGATGGATAGCCCAGTCGCCGAATGAAAACCAGTAGGCCATGAAGTAGATAATCGCAAGTCCGCCGATGCAGGTTAAGAGTGCGAATACCCAATAGTCGTGGAACTTGAATATCCGTTCCTTTGAAACAGCGAATGCGGGACAAGATTCAGATAAGAAGCTTTGTTTTGAATGCGCCATGGTTTTCAGAGTTTAGTTTACAACAGTCAGGCGAACGGGGATAACCTGCTGCAATGAATTCGGTGTATGGCGATTTGTGATATGGGGAATAAATCCCCACAAAAGCGATGGCTTTTAAGAAGAGACGGTCTGATGGTCGTGAGTGGGTGTCACTTTGCAGCGCTGATCTCTAATTGCTATGCCGATCATTACAGAGAGAGAGAGAAATTATAATTTCCCTCGTCCGAAATGGCTACGAAGAAAAAGCTGTTGATCATGTTGTGGCAAAGAAAAGTGCTTGAGGCAGGCGAAATTATGATCAATCTGGCTCTGTCTTCGGCGCGCCGCCAATTAAGGCCAGCAATCCGCCATCCACGTCAATCGCTGTTCCCGTAACAAAAGAAGCTCCGCCGGTCAAAAGAAAAGCTATGACTTCAGCTACCTCCTGCGGTTGAGCCAGTCTGCCAATGGGATGCATTGATTCACAGGCTTTGACGACTGAATCCGGATTGGCGTCAAGCGATGCCGACCATCTGAACATCGGCGTGTCCACGGTTCCCGGACAGACGCAATTGACGCGAATGCGTTCAGCGGCGTAATCAACGGCCATCGCTCTGGTCAATCCCAGCAAGGCGTGTTTGCTGGTGACGTATGCGACTGCGCCGCGCTGAGAGGCGTGCGATTGGACGGAACCTACATTGACGATGGAACCTCCGCCGCTTTGCCTCAGATGTGGAATTGCCGCGCGCGAAATCAGAAATGCGGCGGTCAAATTGACGGCCATCACTTCCTGCCACAATCCCGCCGAAGTCTGTTCGGCATTGCCGTAACGTTGAATGCCCGCGCTGTTGACCACTGAATTTATCTGGCCGAAGGCTTGAACAGATTCGGCGACGACGCGTTCGGCTTCTGCGGCAATTGCCAGATTGGCTTCGATGAAAACTGCGCGCTTGTCTTTGTCGTTGAGCGAGAGCAGGGCATTTGCGCCTTCACCGGATTGAACGTCAACAATGGCTACGCGAGCGCCGCGCTGATAAAGCAGTTGCGCGGTTGCCAGGCCGATGCCGCTTGCGCCGCCTGTGATGAGCGCGGAAAATTGATCGTAATCGCTCATTGCATTTCGACTTGGAGAAGGGTTAGTTCAGATCGCTGATGAGCACGACATCGGTTGTCACTCTGCCGCGAGAGCAGGCCAATTGCTTTCCGTCGCGCGACCATTCAAACCAGAAGATTTGATCGGCAGTGAATTGGCTGATCTGTTTCGGCTCGCCGCCTTCGATCGGCATCATCCAGACGTTTGAAACGCCATTACGAGTATCAACGTAACTGATGCCTTTACCGTCCGGCATCCAACGGACGGGAATCGGGGTTTCGGCTGTGGGCGGAAGCGTGATCATCTTTTCAGGCTCGCCGCCATTGATCGGGATGATCGCAACCTGCCAGTGAGACGACGGCTGTTGCCTATACCAGCAAGCGATGCGTTGACCGTCCGGCGATACCACAGGCCATTGCGAAAGCCTGTCGGTCAATTGCACGGGCTGACCGCCTTCAATCGGAACCTTCCACAATGTGAAATTGGAAGAACTGGTCGAAGTGTAAATCACCCATTCGCCATCGGCTGAAACGGTCGGAAATTCCTCGCTCATTCCATTGGTCAATTGCGTTTGATCGCCAGTGTCAACGTCGTATCGGTAGATGTTTGAATTGCCGGTCCGCGTCGAAACGAAAACGATATGACGCCCGTTGGGCGAAACCGCCGGATAAATTTCGGCGCGAGTTTCCGCCGTCGTCAGTTGCTGTTGAGATTTGCGTTCGACATCCATCAACCAGATGTCCTGACTGCCGCTGGCGCGCGAGATGTAAACCAGATTTCCGTTCGGCATCCAGGTCAATCCGCGCTCTCCGCTTCGCTGGCCGACGCCGTCCGTCACCTGTCTGATTTGCGAAGTGTCGTTGGCCGAAATCAACCAGACGTTGACGTGGGCTTCGGATTGAACCGTGATCAGCAATCGCGAATTATCCGTCAGCAGCATGTCCCTGTAATCGTTCAGATCGTTGGTGATTCTCTGCCGCTCGCCTTTGGGGTATGTGATGAACCAGATTTGAGTGAGCGAAGAGCCTTGCTCCATCGCGCCGAAAACCAATCCTTTGCCGTCGCGCGTCCACGAAACTCTGCCAACGCCAGACCATCTCAAAGATGAAATTGGTTTTTCCTGGCCGGTCGCCACATTGACTTCTGAAATGAACATATGTCGTTTTCCGGTGTTCGACCCCGCCGGACAGGCGATGGTTTTTCCGTCGGGAGACCAGGCCGAACCGCTGATGCCGTAAAAGTCCGGGCCTTTGCGCGCAGCCAGCGTTCGTATGTTGTTGCCGTCAATATCGGCCAGCATCAATTGATCTTCGCCCTTACCGCGAACGCGGCGAATGTATGCCAGTCGCCGTCCATCCGGCGAGATGGTCACAGGTGAATCAATGTCTCGCAAGATTTTGCGCGGCAGGCCGCCAAGCACGGGAACCTGATAAAGCGATTGAATCGGGTCGTTGCGTTCCTGCACGACATAAAAGACGCTGGTGTTATCGCGTGAAAAGGTCAGTCCTCGATAAATGACATCGGCTGGCGGGACGATCACCACATTGTCAGAGGGCGTAACCTGGCGAACCAGCAGGCTCTGTTTGCCCGCATCGCTCAAAACGTGAACGACGTATTTGCCATCGGGAGAAATTGCCGCGCGAGTCGCCTTTCCGCTGGTGGTGAATCGGCTGACCTGCATTGACTGAAATGGAGAACCGGGCAATGGGCGAGAAGCGAAATAAAAATAGACGCTGACGCTGACGGCCAGCACGGTCGTCGCTGCCAGAGCGATGAACAGCGGGTTGGCGAATTTGTTGCGGGATGTTTTGCCGGACAAATGAGCGAAGATGCCGCTTGATTGAACTGCGCTGATTGCGCCCGTCGCCAGGTTTAATTGTTTGGTCGAATTGCCGCTTAATCGAGCCTGATTTTCTTCTGTGGTCAGCCTGTTGCCGTCACCGCTGTCGGAACTGATCACCGGACGAGCGCGCGACATCTCGTGTTCGACATCCAATCTGCGCTGAAGCCGTTTGAAGTCGTTGAGTAATTCTCGCGCGGTCTGGTAACGCTCTTCGCGGTCTTTGACCAGAGCTTTGGCGACAATCCATTCCAATGCTTCGGGTACTTCCGGCAGATAATGTGACAACGAAGCTGGTTCTTCCTGCAATATTGAGGCGACGATTTCTTTGCTTGAACTGCCACGGAATGGCGCTCGCCCGGCCAGCATTTCATACAGCACAATGCCGAAGCTGAAGATGTCCGTTCTCCAATCCACTCGTTGACCGCGAGCCTGTTCGGGCGACATGTATTGCGCGGTTCCCATGACAATTCCGGGGACGGTGTGATCGGATGATTTGGCGGGCACGGTGGCAAATGCGTCGCTGGCAGCTAAGACGGGAGCGGTTTCATCAATTCCCGCGTCGGCCACCATCCGAGTTTGAAACTCGTTGGAATCCACTTGAGTGTCGAACATCGAACCGGCCATATCAACGTTGAAACTCTCAGTCAGTTTGGCCAAACCGAAATCGAGCATCTTGACGTAACCGTCCGGCCTGATCATCAGATTTTCCGGCTTGATGTCGCGATGAATGATACCGGCGTTGTGCGCGGCGGACAGCGCGCTGGAAACCTGAGATGCAATATCAACGGCTTCAGTGATGGTGATTTTGCCATTGATCAACCTGCGTCTTAAGGTTTGGCCTTCTATGAATTCAGTGACTATGAAGTGATGACCCTCGGCCTGGCCGATTTCGTAAATGGTGATGATGTTAGGATGATTGAGCGAAGATGCGGCGGTTGCCTCTTGCTTGAATCGGCTCAATCTTTCGGGGTCTTTGGTGTATTGCTGCGGCAGCAGTTTGATCGCGACCTTGCGACCCAGTTTTGTATCCTGAGCCAGATAAACCTCTCCCATTCCTCCCGTGCCGATAGGAGAGATGATCAGATAACGGTCAAGGCGCTGTCCTTCGGCAATTGGCATATCGTGCAAGCTCTATTGTGGGCTAAAGATACTTCGATTGTATGCCTCGATCGGATCGAAGTGACTACGAACATCAGCCTGTAGTCATTGCAATGTCCTTGAAATCGAATGTTTACATGATCTCATTTTATACGCTGACAAATGCGATTCAGAAAGATACTGGACTCAATCTGAGTTGACAACCCGCGCAGGCAATGGCCGTAAGCTGACAGCCGTCTATGTTTCGGCTCCGATCGGAATGCGAGCCGCCGCCTTGCCTCGCTCTTCATTGACGAAAGAGAGCAGGAACATGCCGACCACGAAGAAAATGGCTATTGCGAGAATGGCCGGTCGCTGGCTTTGGTAAATTTTTGTCAGAGTGCCGAAAACGAATGGACCTAAAAAAGCCAACGCCTTGCCGGCGATGCCAAGAAAGCCAAAAAACTCCGCAGCGTTCTGTTTGGGAGTGAACAAGGCCAGCAAGCTGCGAGTGACCGATTGACAGGAACCCATTCCGATACCGACCAGGGTTGCCGCTATCCAGAAAACAGACTTGTCCTGCGCCATCCAGGCGGTGAAAACGGCGATGATCCAGATGGTCAGCGAAATGAAGATAGTTCGTTTTTGTCCAATGCGGTCGGCGATAAAGCCGAACAGAAATGCGCCTGCGGCTGCGACCACATTCAGGATGATAAACATCCAGGTGATCTCGGCTTGGGTGAATCCGACCGTGTCTACGGCGTAAATGGCTGCGAACCCTATGACAGTGACAATGCCGTCGTTGTAAACAAGGAAAGCGATGAGCAGTTTGACCAATTCGCGATAGCGTTTGATCTCCTTAAAAGTCTTCTTCAGTTGTTTGAATCCGACAGTCAGGTAATTCTCGCCTGGTGGCAAAGCCTGCGGCGTGCTTCGATCCCGCAGGAAAAGAAAAGTCGGGATTACTGCAATAGCGTAATAAACAGCGACAACGACGGGAATCATTCGCGCTTTGGAAAGGTCCGCCGGAGATGGATTGGCTTTGATGCCTTCGGCCAGCGGGCCGCAAAGAGCTACGCAAACCAAACCGCTCAGGTAGCCGAGCGCCCATTTGATGCCTGAAATCCGCCCTGCATTCGTGTCGTTGGAAATTCCTGGAAGGAAGCTGTCAATGAAAACTCCGCCGCCGGCAAATCCCAGGTTGGCGATGATAAATAGCGTCATCGCCAATGCAATCATTCCCGGACCGGCAAACCATAATGCGCCTGTGAACAAAATGATCGTCAAGGCGCAGGCTCCCAAAAACTTTTTGCGACTGCCGGAAAAGTCTGCAATCGCGCCCATAATCGGAGCGGTGAGGGCTACGACAATTTCCGAAGTCGAAAGGGCAATTCCCCACAGAAAAGTTCCGTGAGTCGAATCGCCTACAACGATGCTTTTGAAAAAGTTTGCGTAAAAAGCGGTGATGATGACTGTCGTGAAAGTGGAATCGGCGACGTCATACATGCACCAGCCGAAAATTTCTTTTCTGGTGACAGGCGGTTGGGGCGGCGGAGTCGGTGTCATAAATTTTACGGGAATCGCTGACGGTTTTTGTTTGCGCGGTTAATACGGCCCGCGAATGTGTTGTGCGACTTCTTGTTCGTAAAAGTTGTGAAGCCTGAGATGATTTTCCTGGTCAAGCGGCGGCAAATCAGATGCGGATGCGTTGTCGGTTACGTGTTTAACTTTCGAAGCGCCGGGAATGACAACCGTCACGGCTTGGTGATCCAGTATCCAGCGCATAGCCCATTGCGCCATTGTCATTCCTTCAGGCGCGAATGAACGTAGTTGATTGACCAGTTCGATTCCGGTTTCAAATGGGATTCCGGCAAATGTTTCGCCGACGTTGAAAAATTGGCCGTCGCGATTGTAATTGCGATGATCATCAGCAGGGAAATTGGATTGGCTGGTCATCTTGCCGCTGAGCAAACCGCTGGCCAGCGGCAGTCGCACAATCAGCGCGACCGATTTCTCTTTCGCCGATTCAAACAGTTCGACGATCGGTTTTTGCCGGAAGACGTTGAAGATGATCTGAAGCGAGCTTAGACCATCCTGCTTCAGGCAAATGTGAGCTTCTTCGATTGATTCGACGCTGGCGCCGAAGCTTTTGATTTTGCCTTCACGTTTGAGTTTTCGCAGCCAATCGAAAACTTCGCCACGTCGCATTACCTCTGTCGGAATGCAGTGAAGCTGAGTCAGGTCAAGCGCGTCAATCTGAAGTCGGCGGAGCGATTCTTCAGTGGCTTTGCGGATAGTCGTTTCGCTGTAATTGTCGGGATAAATTTGACGGCGTCCGAGTTTGGTGGCGACAAAGACATTGGCTTTTGAGTATTGCAAATAATTGCCGATCAAGGTTTCACTTCGCCCGTCGCCATAAACGTCAGCCGTATCGAAAAAATTGATTCCGCAATTAACCGCTCCGGCAAGTATGTCGTAGGCGTCCTTGTCCGAAAGATTGCCCCAATCGGCGCCGAGTTGCCAGCAACCCAGTCCGACTTCGGAGCAGGCGAAATCCAGATGGTTGAACTTTCGATAATTCATCAGGAAGGCTGCAAAAAGCGGGGCAGTGAATTACTGCCCCGCTTTAGTTGAATGTTGAAAGATCGCGATTACCTGACGCCTAACAGCAAGTCAATAACCAATTGATCGAGCCGTTCGTATGGTAGTTTCTTGCGCGCCAGTTCAATGCGATCAAGGTTCATTCCCTTGATCTGTTTGGCCCGTTCAGGCGTAAATTTAACCGGTACGGACACAAAGTCCGGATCAGTTGAGCGAATTTCACTCAGTATAGCCTGAATCTCTTTGTCCTCGTTGAAGCGTTTGGCTTTCTCTTTCAGAATCAGATAAGTCCGCATGCAGCCAGCGGCAAAATCCCAAACGCCTTCTTCGTCCTCGCTTCGGTAAGCGTGAGCGTCAAAATGACGCGGGCCGTCATAGGCGTCTTCCAGTAACCTGACCAGGAAAAACATGTTTTTGATGTTTTCCGAAGCGAAGCGCAAGTCCTGATCGAAACGGCAACCTTTCTGGTCATTCAAATCAATGTGAAAGAGTTTACCGGCTTCAATAGCTTGAGCAACGACGTGGTAGAAATTCAATCCTGCCATTCCCTCATGGCCGACTTCCGGATTGACTCCAACCATTTCTGGATGATCGAGGGTGCTGATGAATCCCAGATATGACCCGGTTGAAGGAAAGTAGATGTCTCCGCGCGGTTCGTTCGGCTTGGCTTCCATCGCAAACTTGTAACCATAGCCTTGCGAGTTTGAATACTCGCATAGGAAATTGATCGCTTCGCGGAACCATTTGATCCCATCGCGAGCGTCTTTGGATGCGTCAACTTCTGCTCCTTCGCGACCTCCCCAGAAGACGTAAATCTTCGCGCCGACTTCAGCGCCCATATCCATCGAATGCATTGTTTTCTGAATGGCGTACAGGCGAACTCGCGGATCGTTTGAAGTAAATGCTCCGTCTTTGAAGACGGGATCGCCAAACAGATTGGTCGTCGCCATCGGTACTACCATGCCGTGATCGTTTAGCGCCTGCTTGAAATCGTGCACTATTTTGTCGCGTTGGGCGGGTGTCGCATCAATAGGAACCAGATCGTTATCGTGGAAATTGACGCCATACGCGCCAAGTTCCGATAGACGTTTGACGATTGTTGTTGGCGAAATCGGTTGACGGGTGGGTTCACCAAAAGGGTCGCGACCTGGATTTCCCACAGTCCAAAGACCAAATGTAAACTTATGCTCTTTCTTAGGTTGAAGATCGCTCACGGTATGCTCCTCTGCAATTGTATGAATTTGATGTTGAAACCGAAATAGAATCAACCAGTGCGAGGGCACGATTGTATCCGAGACTATGCCTGGTAGAAAGAGTTCCCAGTGATAAAGAGATGGGCGCTGTCGAAAAATATATAATTAATGAGAGTCGCCAGAGCGGGAGAATCAATTATTGGTTGTCATTGATTCACAAGTCGTTGTGCTTTGAGGGAGAAGACTTAAAGAAATTGATTGGCTGAATCAAGCTGATTGGGGATCAGTATTTGAAAATAAGGACGCAAAAGCCTCACGGGCATTGCTTGAATCTTCACGTCGTGTTTTCAGCCATTCGGCAGTTATCTCAAATGCGTTGCGAGCCACTGCGGCCTTTTTGCGTAGTTTTCTTTTCTTACGCGCCTGTTTCAACTCTTCCTGCAATGGAGAGTCTTTTTTGATTAGTTTAGCTTTCATAATTCACCTATCAGGATAAAACCCGAAACAAAATGTCGAGATTCCAATTGGAAATGTAGTTACAGCGTTGGCTGTGATAAATGGCATGTCTTTGCCGAATGCAAAGATGCAATTTGCTTAATTGTTATCTAAAAGCTTCTTTCGCTGACGACGAGAAGACGCTGATTGTCTTTAGTCGGGAATGGGGCGGAAGATCTTTTGGGGTAACGAAATCAAAAAGGGGAACTGAATTCCAAATGCAGTTTAGCACAAGGTCGTCAATTTCCGTACAGCCTTTTTATATTTATTTCATTTAAGGTTACAGGGATTTGAGCTTTTACTCTAAATTATTGGCACAGGTTTTGCTGTCCCAATGTTTCTATAGAGAAGTGATTCGTTCAACGCGGGATATTCAGTGAGAAGGAGGTAGAATGAAAAAAGCTAGATTGATTAAACGAAAAGAAGCTGTTGAGCTTGAAGAGGCGAGGAAGGTTCGTCGCTCTGCCAAGCCAGCATTACAAAAAACAATGAATACGGTTAAGGAATGGATTGAAAATCAGGCCATCAAGGAAGACCCGCGCAAGGCTTTCGCCGATCTTTTTGCTCAGCCGCAGGCACAGTGAGGAATCAGCTATTCCAAAACAAAGAAAGCGGCGAAGGAATAATGGTTTAATGAGTAAGCCCGCTCGTAAGTTAAGGAGCAGACAAAGCTCAGAAAACGTCAGGACGAGAGTTCTGACAGTCGCCTTCGCCGCATCTTGGTGTCGTTTTAGCTTCAAATCTGGAGCGGGAGACGGGATTTGAACCCGCGACTTCAACCTTGGCAAGGTTGCACTCTACCACTGAGTTACTCCCGCATTCGGAAAAGCTTTTTTAGCCTATGCCTTCGCATTTTGTCAACTGCGGCGTCAAAGAAATCTCAAATCCTCAAATCTATCAATATTCTGCCAAAACATTGCATATCATTGTTCAGTAAAGTAGTTACGAAGCAGCGAGATTGCCATTGCCGCATCGGCCATGGCAATAATGCTTATCACATCATATCTATGAGATTCATCTTCAACGGCCATCAATCTGCGATATAGACGTGCTGCGCGGATAATTTGCCGTCGTTTGCGAAAATCCACTGCCGCTTCTGGTGTGGCAATATCCGAACTGGTGCGAGTCTTGACTTCAATAAAGCATAACGTGAATGGTTTTGAAGATTCGTCATAAGCAACAATATCAATTTCGCCTGTAATTTTTCGGCCAGTGCGACTGTAGCCGATGGGCAAAGAGAAATTTGTGGCGACGATCTTGTATTTATGCTGACAAAGATAGTCTACTGCCAGCCGTTCGCCCAGTTGACCTAAAGCCAAATGATTTGAAAAGGAATTTGTCTTAACACTTTTTTCCCAATTAAATTTCATAGCGATTTCAAGTGGCAATCAGCTTTATTGCGCTTCTGTGCGGCAATTCATTTTGAAATCCGAACACACCGCGTATACTTCTTAAGCCGAACTGAGACAATTTATCACATCGCACAGATAAAAAACTGAGCGTCCAAATAATCCTTATGATAACGAAAAAACTTTTACTTGAAATTTCACTTTTTACACTGCTGCTGATCGCGACTTCAATAACGACAACTGCCCAAACGCCAAATCCTCATCAAATCGGCTCTGGCTACATTCCCCAACGCGTTTACGATTCAGGTGATAAAAGATTCAGCGATTTTGAAGCGATGTTGTCCGAATTGGCTCGCGCCGATGTAGTTTTTGTCGGTGAGCAGCATAATGATCCGGCAACTCACAAGCTGGAGCGAGCGATTTTGGAAGGGCTGTTACGCCGCCAGGTTTCAGTCACCGTCGCTTTGGAGATGTTCGAACGAGATGTTCAGCAATCGCTGGACGATTATCTGGCCGGACGATTGAGCGAGCAGGAGTTTCTGAAAGGCTCGCGTCCGTGGCCGAATTATGCGACCGATTACCGCCCTCTGGTCGAAATCGCCCGCGCGCATAATTGGCCTGTGCTTGCTGGTAACACTCCTCGCCGTTTGGCGTCGCTGGTTTCGCGGCAGGGGCTGACAGCCATCAGTTCTTTGCCGGACGCTGACAAGAAATATGTGGCTGCTCAGATTCAATGCCCGTTTGATGATTATTACAAGCGCTTTACAGACGCGATGACAAGCCATCCGAGCGGTGACGACAAGAAGCAACAAGAGAAAGACGAGAAAAGAGAAGCCGAACAACGCGCGATGGTCGAAAAGTTTTATTCAGCCCAATGCATGAAAGACGAAACGATGGCTGAATCCATTGCGGCTTCGTTTAGCCAATCCAACGGCTCGCAAGGCAAGCGAATCGTCGTCCACTTCAACGGAGCATTTCACAGCGATTACAAATTGGGCACAGCCGCACGCACTGTTCGCCGATTGCCAAAAGCCAAGGTCAAAGTTGTGTCCATCATCCCGGTTGATAACCTCGATTCGATCAAGGCCGATGAATACCGCAAACGAGGCGATTACCTGATCTTCTGCCTCAAGCCGGTAAAGCAGAAAGACGCGCCCGCGAACTGAATATAAAAATGCTGTTGAACTTTGAACAAAGCTCAACAGCATTTTCTATTTGGAAGTGTTTTTATTTTGATGCGCCAACTTCGGCGGTTATCGGCAATTCTGATTGAACAATCTCAAGCAGTGTTTTCAAACCAGCCGCGACTTCCGCGCCCAGATGAACGCGAATTGCGCGCCGATCGCGGCTGGCCAACGAAGCGAAATCTCCCAACGCCTGAGCCTGTTTCAAGACGCTGAAGCCGAACGGTTCGCCCGGCAACGGAACGTCTTTCACATCGTCCGCTGTGATTTGAATGAACACTCCTGAATCATCTCCTCCCTTATGTAGCTGACCTGTGGAATGCAGAAAGCGAGGGCCATAACCTGTCGTCGTCGCAACTTTCAAAGCATCGCGCAGATGTGTGCGGATGGATTGAACCAGCGTTTCGTGTTCATCAGTTTCCTGAATGTAATTGAGCAAAGCGATGTAATCGCCCGCGCCTGCTCGTTTCAGGTGTTTGCCGATGAAGCTTTCGACCGTCAAACCGCTGCCGAGTTCTTTGATTGTGGCTTCAGTACAGCGAACAGTCAGCCCTAGGCCTTCCGTTGCCAGAGCCTGTTCTCTCAGCCTGCCGTTTTGTTTGAACTCTTCCAGCAGGCTGACTGTGTTGTCTTTCGATTCCTGTACGTTTGGTTGATCGAATGGATTGATGCCGGTGATTTTACCTGCAATCGCCGTCGCCATTTCCCACAGATAAAACTCTTCGCCGATGTCCAGCGTGTCGTTCAGCACACGGCGAATGACCGGATGACCGGCGGCTTCAATCGCTCGCAACCGTGTTTCCGCTTCCGGATTCATCAATCCTACGGAAATGTGAACGAACAGCCGGTCATTACCATAAACCGAAGGATCGCCGAACGGTTCGCCTGCAACCGGCAAAATGCCTTTGCCTTCCTTGCCAGTGCTTTCGGCGACGAGTTGTTCAATCCACAAACCCAGCGAAGAAATTTCAGGATCGGTTGTCAGCGTCAATTTGTTCCGGCCTTCGTTGGCGAGTGTGCCGAGAATCGCTCCCAAACGAGCGGCAGGATTGTCCGCCGCCGGAACAACAGGCGAACAAGCATGCATTGTGCGTTCGGCGCGGTCGAGCAGAGTTTTGAAATCAAATCCCTGCAACGCCGCTGGAACCATTCCGAAAAACGACAGCGCAGAATATCGCCCGCCAATATCCGATGGATTCAGAAAGATGCGCCGGAATTTGTCGTCCTTCGCGTTCTGTTCCATCTTCGTGCCGGGGTCTGTGATGGCTACGAAGTTTTCACCCGCTTTGTCGCCCTTGATTTCGCGCACGCGGTTGAAAAAGTATTTGTAAAACATCAGCGGTTCGACGGTTGAACCTGATTTGCTGGCGACGATGAAAAGCGTCTTTGCCAGATCAATCTTCGATTCAAACGCCGCGACCGTCGCCGGATCAGTGCTGTCCAGCACGTGCAGTTCGGGATAGCCGGTCTGTTTGCCGAATGTTCTGCGGAAAACTTCCGGGCACAGACTGCTGCCGCCCATGCCCAACAGCATGACGTGTTTGAATCCGGCGTTGCGAATGCCGGCGCTGAACAAGGCCAGATCGTCAGCGGCCTCAACCAGTTGTTCGACGACCGTCACCCAGCCGAGCGAGTTTTTGATGATCTTCTGATGAGCTTCATCGGTTTTCCATAACGCCGCGTCCTTGCGCCAGATTTTCCGAGTCCAGGCCTCGGCACCCGCGCGTTCCAGTGTTTCGGACACGGCGTTCAGGCTTTTCCCAATGTAGCCTCCATGCGATCAGCCAAACCGCTGGTCATCGCAGCCTGTTTCGATTGAATCGTCTGCATCAGACTTTCAAACGAATCGGCGAAAGCTTTGACGCCGTCGTCCTGCAACTTCTGGCAAACAGCGGAAAGATCAATCCCGATTTCTGTCAATGTCTCCAGAGTCGCTTTCGCTTCGTCCAAGCCGGTTTCAATCGTCAGCTTAACAGTTCCGTGATCGCGGAATGCAGTGTAAGTCGCCGGAGGAATCGTGTTCACCGTTTGCGGCGCGATCAGGCTGTCAACGTAAAGCACATCGCTATAAGCCGGATTCTTCGTTCCGGTCGAAGCCCACAACGGGCGCTGAACCTGAGCGCCTTTGGCTTTCAGTTTGGCGAAACGCTCGCTGCTGAAAATTTCTTTGAAGCGTTGG
>CAYRQB010000115.1:14472-16729 GCA_964426025.1 uncultured Heliomicrobium sp. | reverse complement strand
GCGCGCGCCGGAGCGACTTTGAATTGTCCGGGAACCTGCACTCGCATGGCGTATTGGAAAGTCGCGTCGCCGTCGAAATAATCCACGAACAATGCCGTGCGCTGATCGCGGAATTCGCGCTGGCTGTACCAATCGCTCCAACCGCTGACGGAATAATTCAGATCGAAACCGCTGAATCGTTCGACCTGTTCGCAACCAGCCGGAATCGGGTCTTCGACCAGCAGGTATTGCGATTTCGCGCCCATCACCCGGACGCGCGAAACGATCATGTCGCCCGAACGCAGATCGCCCGTAAGCGGTTCGGTCTTCCAACTCAGCTTGCCGTTATCGTCGCTGACAACCAGCCGCAAATATTCGCGAGTGATTTTCATCCCGCCAGCAGATTGCGCCGATGGTTCTTCTCGGGTGTAAAAATCCAGCGTCGCGGCGACATAAGCCACGCCCGCGCCTTTTTTGACGACGCGAACAAGACTGGCCGGAGCCAATCTTTCCGCGCTGCGTTCGATGACGATTGGTTGACCGTTGGCGGCTTCGGCGGCGGTCACGCGTTTTGAAAGAACCTGCTCGCCGTTCAGATAAACTTCAATCGAATAATCGGCGGAAAGCTCCTTGCTCGCCCGCAGGTAATCGGTCAGGGCGTAAATCGCGAAAGCCGTATGCTTGGTCGTTTCCCAGTAATAACCGTTGCGGCGATGCGCCACCAACCAGCGAGCCGCTTTGGCCAGCAGTTCACTGTTCGGATTGATTTGCGACAAAGCTTTCAATGACCAGGCAGTCGCGTCCAGCGAATTTTCTTCCGTGAAATCCAGCATAGGCCGTCGCGTCGAAGCCCAATAAGCGTCGTAATCGGTCGTCTTCGCTGTGCGTTCGATGTCGCTGGCGACCAGTTGAGCGCGATTGTCGCCGCGCAGCTTCAACGTTATTGCCAGAAGCGCTCGCGCATACGGCTGCATTTCGCCGCGACGGTTGAACATATCGTTCAGATGACGCGCGTCTGTTCCCCCGCTCAGTTGATGCGCGTAAAGCAGGTAAGCTCGCGATTCGATGTCGAACGGCTTGCCGTCTTCCATCTTGCCCGTGTCCAGCAACTGGCGGAGTTTTTCGCGGCCTTTGTTGAAACGGTAATTATCAACCGCCTTGCCTGCTCGTTGCGCCATCGCCAATCCGTCCATCACGTAAGCGGTCATAAACGGATCGGTCTTGTCGTCTTTCCACCATCCCCAGCCGCCGTCTTCATGCTGGAATCCGTACAGGCGATCCAGCCCGCGCTGAACCTTCTTGTCCAATTCATTGCCCGTGCTGATCGAAGCCGTCTTCACGTCTTTCAGCGTCTGGGCGACGATAACGTTCGGCAGAAAGCTGGACATGGTTTGTTCTGTGCAACCGTATGGATAAGTCGTCAGATAATCCAGCGCGCCGAACATCGTTCCGGCGACCGACGGCGAAGCTTCTATGCGCAACGTGCGAGCCTGCGCGTGAGCATTGCCCGGCAAAACGAAGGACATCTGTTTGTCCGAAGCTTCTTCGCTGATGGCCAGCGATTCGCCTTTGGTGATTTTGGTTCCGGCGGGCACAACCGGCATCGGCAATTCTATGCCGTCGGATTCGGTGTTGGTTTTGGCCGTCGCCAGCAAAGTGATTTTGCCGAATTGTTCGGCTGAAATTCTCCAATCAATTCTATGCTCGCCGTCTTTGGGAATGGTCACGGTTTGCTGAGCCTGATCGAGCAATTTCGCGCCGCTGACTTTCAATTCAATCTGAGTGACTTTGTCTTCTTTCTGGTAATTGTGAACGATGCCGGAAATCGTCACCGTGTCGCCTTCGGTGGCGAAGCGCGGGGTTTCCAATCGCAAAATCAGGTCTTTGCGCGCCAGCACCTTGTCCACTTTCGATCCGACTCGCAAATCCGCCGTCACCGCGCGAGCCGTCGCTCGCCAAGTCGTCAGGTTGTCTGGCAGATTCAATTTGACCGTCGCTTTGCCGTCCGCGCCCGTGACTGCTTCGGGTTGCCAATAAGCCGTGTCGCGAAAATCCTTGCGAATCGTCGCTTCGGCGTACTGGCTGTCGTTTTTGAAATCGGCCAGTTGATACGAGCGTTTGTTCATCGCCAGATTCATCTGCTTGTCGCCTGAATAACCCGTGAATTGAAACGCTGCGGCGTAACTGGTCGAAACGCTGCTGTAACGGCGTCCGTAAAACGCCCGGCGAATGTCTCCGGAATAATCTCCGCGAATGCTGTAAATCGCTTCGTCAACCA
>CAYRQB010000115.1:0-14372 GCA_964426025.1 uncultured Heliomicrobium sp. | reverse complement strand
CGGCGAATGTCTCCGGAATAATCTCCGCGAATGCTGTAAATCGCTTCGTCAACCAATCCAAGACTGACTTCGACGCCTTCAGCCGCCGAACCGTCAGCGTTTTTGGCGAGGATCGTGTAAGAAGCCGGATCGCGCGGTTTGTATTCGCGTTTGTCGGGAATCAATTCTATGTTCAGAAACTTCCTTGCCGACGGAACCGAAATGCTTTTGCTGTGTTCGTACATTTCGCCGTTTTTGACGTAAGCCACGCTCAGGTAAATGTTCGGCGAATAATTTTCTTTGATGGGCAGATCAATCACTACGGCTCGGCCATCGGCGTATACGTGGCGCGTTTCCATCACGTGAGTCAGTTCGGTCGTCACCAGCAAATGAGCTTTGTCGGTCGGCAACAGAGCCAGAATCTTTGCCGTCTCTCCGGGCTTGTAAGTTTTCTTGTCGGGAACCAGTTTGATCGAACCTTCGTCGCGCCAGGCTCCGCTGACCCAACGGTCGTCGGGACTGGTGACATAAAGACTCCCGGCTTCGTGTTCTATCTGCCTGCCGTTTTCGGTGACGACGGCATTGATGTCTATGTAACCGATGTTGGGCGTGCGGTATTCAAAGATGGCTTCGCCCTGAGCGCTGGTTGTCACTTCGCCGGTCGTCGCGCTGCCAAGCACTCGGCGGTATTCAGTGTATTTGTAACCGTTCTCTTCCTTAATCACCTTTTCGTAGCGAGTATCGGCGAATTTAAGCTGGACGCGGGTTGAAACCGGTCGCCCCTGATAATCGCTGGCGCGGACTTTGATGCGCGCGGTTTCACCCTGGTAGTAAACGTAACGATCGGAGTTGGCGTTGACCGAAATGTTGCCGCGCGTGCCGATGAAGCTGGCTTTGCCTTCGATTTCGCGTCGAGCCGAATCCGTCACCATCGCTTCAATGCGATAGGTGAAATCCCTGTGATCATTTTCGCCCGGTCGCGGCACGTCGAATGGAATTTCCAGCCGTCCGTTTTCGTCCAAACGGCCTTCGCCTTCCTTCACCATGTCGTTGCCGTAACCGTAATAATCGTACTCGTCCTCTTCTTCGCTTTCGCCAAGCCCGTCTTCTTCCTCTTCCCACCACCAGGCGTAATACGGCGAACGATAGATGTAATACTTGACGTCGGCGTTTTTGACCGGCGCGCCGAAAAAGTATTTGGCTTCGACGGTGAATTTGGTCTTTTCGCCGACTGCGACAAACGGTTTTGGCGTCGCGACTCTGACTTTGTATTCGGGCTTCTTGTATTCGGCGACTTCAAAATAACCGCGAGCCGCTTCGACGCCGTTCAGATGAACGACCAGGCTGTAACTGCCAAGCGGCGCTCCGGCGGCGATGTCAACTTCGCCGTTGAAAGTTCCGCGCGAAGTGAACGGCAAATCTTTTTGCAGAATTTCCTTGCCGTCCTGATCAGTGACAGTGACGTGAACTGCGCGGGTTTGCAGAATCTCGTAACCGCCTTCGCCGATTTTGCGAAGTATGCCTTTGAAGTAAGCCTTCTGGTTTGGACGATAAACCGGGCGGTCGGTGTAAATGTAACTGGCCAGATTGCCCGCCGGAGATTCTTCGCCTTCGTTCCAACTGAAGTAATACGAGGCCAGATCGGAAACGGCAAAATCTCCCTTGCGGTCGGCCATAATCAGGTAATCGTTCGGACCCACATCCTGATCGGCTTCAGGTTCGGTGGCGGCGTCATTCAACGCTTGCTCTTCTTTAGTGGGTTTGACGTTGACGCGAAGCAGTCCATCCTTGTCGCTTTGCCCTGTAGCCAGAATCTTGTTGCCTTTGACGATTTCGATTTTGGCGTCATTGCGCGGTTCGCCCGATTTGCGATCAACCGTGTAAACCATCACTTCGCCGTTCTGCGAAATCTTGCTGATCATCGTCAGGTCTGAAACAACCGCGATGGTGTATGCGCGAAGTTTTTCGGAAGCCTGAGCATTGACGGCTTCGACCAGATAAACGCCCGGGGATTTTTGGCCGAGCGCGACCATTCGCGTGTCCCAGCGATTGTCGAGCGGCGTCAGAATCTGGCGAAAGCTGTCTTCCAACTGATCCGGATTCAGCAGCGGAACTTGCGCGTAACTGGCGCGATCAATCGGCAATCGTTCGCCTGAACGGTATTTGTCGTTGAATGTCGTGCGAGCTTCGCGGCGAACCTGGCTGCGGAAATAACTTTTGAAGGCGAAATAGATCGTGCTTTTGAAATCGCGGAGCTTTTCCAGAAATGACGGTTTGCGGTATTGCGTGGCGGTCACTTCGCTGACGAATTCGCGGTCGTCTTCGCCCATCTGATGCGGATTGGCAAGTTGTTTGAAAAACTTGAACGGGTCTTTGATCTTGTAAACGCGAAAATCCAGCGAATCAATCCCCTGATAGTTGATGTAAACGCGCGCTTTTTCCTGTGTGCCGTAAGTCCGGTTGGTCGCCAGAGAAAAGTACGGTTTGACAGGCGAAGGGCTGGCCTGCGGCGAAGCTTGCGGACTGGCCTGCGCCGCCGGTTGAGTTGCGGGCTGATCTCCCTGCGCCCGCATTTTCATGGTTGCCAGCGACAACGCCGCCAAAATCACGACAACGTAAACAGTCAGTGAATTCAGCCAACCACGGGGGACACGGGGAGCACGGGGAAAAGAAGGGGAATGAAAACTAGATTGAAACACGTTTGATACCCTCCTTGAGCAACTTCACATTGAAGTTGAGCAGATAACCTCGTTTCAGATTCATCAGCTTCAGGTAATTCATAATTTGGGCGAGATGAATTTTGTTCAATGATTCGACAGATTTCAGTTCAAGTAATAAGCAATCTTCCACAATCACATCTGCTTGAAACGCCAAATCCAATTTCTGGCCGCGATACCAAACCGGAACTTTCACCTGTCGTTTTGCTGAAATTCCAGATGCCGTCAACTCCAGCATCAGAGCAGCTTCGTATACTGACTCGTTCAACCCAGGTCCGAGTTGGCGATGAACGTTTGTCGCGGCGGTCAAAACTTTATCTATCAAATCCTCATCACAATCAATCAACTCTCTTGTTTCCCATTCAGCTTGCTGCATTTCAAATTCCATAACCTGTCTCCTTTGCCATATCCAAACACCAATAAACTCCCCCGTGCTCCCCGTGCTCCCCGTGGTTGATCCGGTCAACCTAAAATCTTGAGACGGTAAAAGCCTAAAAAGTTTCGATTACCCGCAATCGGTCGCCAGCGCGGATTCGGATGACGATCCAGAACCGACAGTCTGACTTTCTTCATTTCGCCCTGATCATCGGGCGATGAGCCTGTGTGATAAACCACCCAATCATTGCCACTTTCGCCTGCCTGCCGGGATTCGCCCAGAAAGATCATGACGTGATATGGAAACTTCTGAACCCAGGGTTGATGGAAGAAAAGCAAGTCTCCAGGTTGAATCGCATTCAAACTTTCGCCCGGCTGCCGGTCGCGCGTGATAAAAACCGTATTGAAGTTCTTCAAGCTTTTCGCGTCGGCGAATTCGGAAAAGCGGCCATTGGCCAGATCATCCTCGGCGAAAGCTCCGAACTCCGTCCGAAACAGCTTTTCGCCGAGCGGATTCTTTTCCAGCGAAATTGCCTTCACGTCCGGCGCGACGACTTCAAAGCCGCCGTATGTCGCGCTCATCCCCTGAAGCCAGATGCGGTCGTGCCGCCGCAAAGCTTCGCGCCAAGCGAAACGAACCAGCCCGGCGCAATCGCGCTGTTCTTCGCTCCATTGCGGGCTGAACTGATAAAACTGCATTTCAGCGATGGCCGCGAACCAGCGGCGAAAGTTCGTTCGGTCGTCGTATGAATGAAGTTCCGCCGCATCAGGTATTCCATCCTGATCCGCGTCGCTCCATACGGTTGAAGCGACGGGAACGGGCGATGAAGCCTTCTTTTCGCTTCCAGCCTGCGAAGGCCTGCCGCATCCTGCGACCAGAAAAGCCAGCAACAGACACGCTGTTATGTTACGACCAAGTTCTGACATCAGATGACAAATGAAACCAGTTCTTACGGTTATGCGCGACGGGGATACTATAACAAAATCGAACTTGGCGACAGAAACGTCCTGCCCTCTTAATTCTCGACGGCTTGCCGCGTCGTCTGACTGTGGATTGCCGCCTCAACCGCCGTTAAAAAAGCGATATTTGACAATCCCGCTTTTCGGGTTTCGCCGCATTGCCTACAATGCCCGCGATGCGTTTAGCCGGTCATAGAAAAAAATCCACCATCTTCTTCACAGTGCTGGGCATTTGCTTGGTCGCGTTGGCTATTGCCTTGAACATCGGATGGATAGTTTTTCAGTGGCGGCAAGTGGCGCTGATGATTCTTGGCGTCATCTTCTTTATCCTGATCATCGCCGGTCTGGCGCTGAACACAATCTTTCTGGTGCGGGAAATTCGCCGCAACGAACAGCACGACAGTTTTATCAACGCCGTCACCCACGAACTGAAAACTCCGATTGCTTCGATCAGGTTGTATCTGGAAACGCTGCAAACCAGAGATGTTGACGAAGAAAAGCGCAAAGAGTTTTACGGGATAATGCTGGAAGACACCAACAGGCTGCTTCACACTGTCGAGCAGGTATTGCGGGCCAGTCGAACCGGAGACCGTCGCCGACATCTTCATCACACAGTGCTCGATCTGGGCGAATTGGTTCGCGAATGCATCGAGCTTGCCCGAAAACGCACACATCTGGATGAGCGCGCGCTTCGTTATGTTGAAAACCTGAACCAGTCGCGTCCCGCTCTGGTCAATGGCGACGGGGATGAATTGCGCGCCGCCGTTTCCAACCTGATAGACAATGCGATCAAATATTCCGACAAGGAAATCAACATACTGGTCGAACTCGTTGATTTTGATGATGACCGATTGGCCATCCGCGTCACCGATCGCGGCGTTGGAATTCCGCGCGGATACCTGGATCAGGTCTTCAAACGTTTTTATCGAGTGCCCAGACGTATGAGCGTTAAGGTCAAAGGAACCGGGCTGGGGTTGTTCATTGTTCGTTCGGTGATCAACAAACACGGCGGAAAGGCTTATGCTGAAAGCGCAGGCGAAGGAATGGGTAGCACTTTCACCATCGAATTGCCCAGATACAAAGGATAACGAATGAGTGTGGTTTTGATTGTCGAAGATGAACAACATCTGGCCAATGGGTTGCGATTCAATCTGGAAGCTGAGGGTTATGAGGTTGAACTGGCAGGCGACGGCGAAAATGCGCTCGAGCTTTTGACAGGCCAGCCATCGCGGTTTGATGTGGTCGTGCTGGACGTGATGCTGCCCGGCGTTGACGGTTTTGAAGTCGCCGCCGAATTGCGACGCGCCGGGCAATTTGTGCCGATTTTGATGCTGACGGCTCGCGACAGACCGGAAGATGTTTTGAAGGGTTTTGAGGCCGGAGCGGATGATTATCTGCCAAAACCATTTGAGCTGGCGATTTTGATCGCGCGATTGCATGGATTGCTGCGACGGCGAGAATGGTTTCACCGTTCGCAGGAAAGTTCCCCGCGCACTCACAACAGCGAGGTATTCGTCTTCGATGGAAAGACCATAGATTTTTCAAAGCTGGAGTTGCGCGTTGACGAGCGAGTTGAAAGGCTGACGTTGATGGAAGCCGACTTGCTGCGTTACCTGATTCGCCACGAAGGTCAGGCGGTTTCGCGTCGCAACATACTGGAAGAGGTTTGGAATCTGCACGAAGATACCGATACTCGCGCCATTGATAATTTCATCGCCCGATTGAGAAAGTTGATCGAGAATGAGCCGTCGAACCCGCGTCACGTACAAACCGTGCGAGGCGTGGGTTATCGTTTTGTAGCCGATCCTGCCGATTAAAAACGATCGAATTGGCATCACAGGGATAAAGTCCACGCATGAAGAAGATGGCGCGTCGCGAGCTTACGACTTTCTTTTCTGCTAACTAGCGCATACGGATGAATCTGTGTAGAATGCCGGTCTGTTTCGGGAGCTTGCGGGTAAAAGTTAATGAAGTTGATGAAGTTAAAGGTAGTTCCCGAATCGTTGAACATTTCATGCTGCCCTATCCTGGTTGAAGGCTACTGCCAGACAAGTGCAGCCGAAGCGATACAAATTAGGAACAGTAAGGAAGGCTGATTCACTTCGGCAATTCCAGTATCCCTGAGTTTTCGCTCAAGCGGAGGCTGTTGTAGCTATGATTCGATGTTATCACTGCGGTACCGACAATCTAGACGGCTCGGAATACTGTGACGAGTGCGGAACTAAATTGAATGCGTCC
This sequence comes from uncultured Heliomicrobium sp., assembly GCA_964426025.1. Taxonomy (GTDB): domain Bacteria; phylum Acidobacteriota; class Blastocatellia; order RBC074; family RBC074; genus RBC074. The sequence goes on along the minus strand of CAYRQB010000115.1, from coordinate 8,103 downwards.
GGTTCGACGCAGTCGGCTTATGCGCCGCCATCGTCATTTTCTCAACCGGTCGCGGCTCAAACAGTGACTCCTCCAGCGCCTGTCCCGCCGCCGCCAACGTTCACAAGAGACACGGTTTCTCCGAAACCGGCGACTCCATATACACCTCCGCCTCCACCGGTTTATCAGCCTGCGCAATCTTCCAATCAGGAATCCAAACCTGCACAGGCTTCAACAAATGCGACGCCGGCGAAACCGCCGTCAAATTCGCAGGCCGGCAATCAACCGCCGCCGTCCGTGACAAGCGTGGCTGCTCCGAATCAAACCGCGACATTCAACGGCCCGACAGGCAATTTGAAAGGAAATCCATACAGCCCCGAAGGTGGAAAGCAAGCTTCGAAGAACGCCTCGATGTCGGCAGGCGTAGAGCAACCTTCAATTCGCGCCAAACTGATAATTCAGCGAGGCGGGAAAATCGGAAAAGAATTTCCCATCGCGGGAACTGAATCAATGATTGGCCGATGGGATGCCGACGGAGGCATCTTCCCTGACATTGATCTGGATCAGGATGACCCCGAAGCCAAAGTTTCGCGGCGGCACGCGAGGATTCAGTTTTATAACAATCAATATTTGATCGAAGACCTGGGCAGCACCAATGGCACGTTCATCAATCGTGGGCCGCGTCTGCTGCCCGGAATCAAACAGCCGCTTAACAACGGGGATGAAATCATCGTCGGCAAAACGTTTTTGAAGTTCGTCCTCAGTTAATCGAAAGCAGAAAGCGACAAGTGAGTAGTGAAGAGAATTTCAGACCTGGATTGCGATTCGATGGCTTGTCATTCATCTCACATAATTCATCACGATTTGACTTATGCCATTCTGTCCCGAATGTGGAGCGCGTACCACAGCCGGTGACCCCTACTGTGGCGAATGTGGCGCACCGCAAGATCCACCAATCAATTACACGGTTGCGCCGGCTGGTCCGGCTCGCACCGGAGTTATGAGTATGACCGCATCCGGTAATACCCCAACAGGAATTCAGCTCGCCGCGGGCACGTTGCTCGTTGACCGGTACAAGATCGTTAAACGCATCGGCGGCGGCGGTATGGGATCGGTCTACATGGCCGAAGACCAGAACCTGGCCAATCGTCCCGTCGCCGTCAAGGAAATGGTCGAAATGTTCGCCGACGAATCTTCACGCTTAAAGGCCATTGAAGATTTCAAGCGCGAATCCGAGCTACTGGCGAGACTTGATCATCCTTCGATCCCGACAATCTATCAGTACTTTTTCGACACCGATCGCGGACGCTATTATCTGGTGATGAAGTACATTGACGGCGGCGATTTGGCCGCCCGCCAGCGAACCATGGGCGGCAGAGTGGATGAAGCCACCGTCACCAAATGGGCGATTGATACTTGCGACGTGCTCGATTACATACATTCGCAATCGCCGCCGATCATTTACAGAGACTTGAAACCGGCCAACCTGATGATTGACTCGCGCACGAATCGTGTGATGCTGGTTGATTTCGGAATTGCCCGCTTCGTGGCTCCGACGCAAAAAGGCGTGACGGCCATCGGCACGATGGGATATGCGCCGCCAGAACTGTTTGCCGGAAACGTCGAACCGCAATCGGACATTTACAGTTTGGGCGCGACGATGTTTCATCTGTTGACCGGACACGATCCGCAGGACAATCCGCTGCTGATTTTCGATTTCGCCAAGAACCCGAAACCGCGTCAGATAAACCCGGCCATCTCAGTTGAGATGGAGGAAATGATTTGCCGCGCGGTCGAACATAAACCCGAAAACCGTTTTTCGTCGGCGAAGGCTTTCGGCAAGGAATTGCAGACGCATTTGAATTATTTGCAGGAAGGCCGTCGAGGCGGAGCTTCAGTCCCCAACCTGTATGAAACCGCGCAAAGTTTTGGCCCGGTCAATCTGTGCGTAAACTGCGCACACGAACTGGCGGCGGACGATGTCTTCTGCGCTTATTGCGGAACTCGTCAGCCGGCAAAACGAACCACCGCCAAGTTGATCGTCATGGGAACCAGCGAGATGAACGCTCAGTTCGCGCTCAACATCGAAGGCGAGAGCCTGATCGGACGCATGGATCCCAATCGCGGCATTCGCCCGGAAGTTGATCTTTCGAAATATGATCCATCCGCGCGCGTTTCGCGACGCCACGCCAGAATTGTTGCCCAGGGAAACCAGTTCTTCATTGAAGATTTGGGCAGCGCCAATGGGACTGTCGTCAATGGCTCATTGAAGCTGTCACAAGGCAAGCCACATATGCTTGTCAGCGGCGACGAACTCAAGCTCGGAGAAACAACGCTCAAATTCGTGGTTTCGTAATGGCATTTGGTAAGGCCGACCGAAGCTGACTGACTTCGGGGTTACGAGTTCGACGGAAAATTTATCGCTATGCCAAATTCCAAAAGCTACGACGAAGCGATGACCCCAAGTCTCAACGCTCGTTGCAGCGCTTTTCTGCTGGATTACATATTGACGCTCTTTCCGCTGGCGCTTACGCTTGTGCTGGCGTTTTATGTGAAGCGTCGGTTGCTTGAACCTGAAGTCGCAGGCTTCTTCGAATTTGTCGGGTACGCACTGACTGTCGCTGTGATCTTCTTCAACTGGGTTTACAGTTACGTGCGTTATGGCCAGAGCTTTGGCAAAAGATTTATAGGCTTGCGACTGGTGCGAGCCGATGGCCGACCGGTTGATTACCAAACGGCGAGTTTGCGGTTGCTCATTTACATCGTCTCCATGCTTTTTGCCGGAATTGGTTTCTTATGGATGTTGTGGGACGAAAATCAACGCGGTTTGCACGACAAAATAGCTAAGACTCTCGTTATCAAAGAGTAGTCAGCTACCCTTTCCCCTATTGCGGAACATTGCTTTGCAGTCTGACTCGCTTCCTGCGCAACTCTGCGCACAGCGAGCCGCAATCACTGAACCAGATGTTTGAGGACACGCCCGCTCCCCAGGTTGTGGTTTGTTCCATACCGAATCAACTTTCAAGACTTGAATTGGATGACAAATTCGCATTCGCGTGTTTTTTTAGAGGTAAGAAGTTATGACCATGAATTATTGTGGGAGATGCGGAGCCGCCAACGGAACTGCGGCCAGGTTTTGTCGGCAATGCGGAGCTGAGTTGCACAGTCAGGCTGCTTTCTCTTCGGCTTCGGCTCCGTTAAACGTGGAATTTTCAGCGCGGAACGCAGCAATTGATCGCCAGCGCGAAACCAAAACCGAAGTCACTGAATCGTCCGTCCAAAATAAACCTGACACGGCAAAGCTGGGTAAAGCCCCAACGACTGCGGCAAATCAAACGCCTGCGCAAACCCTGTCGCCAAATGACGACGAAAATTCCGATCCAAAAGCGATTAGCGAATCATTGAAACGGCTTCGGGCATCCGGCCCGTTAATCGTCGAAGCCGTTAAAAAGAAACAGGAACGCATCAATCAAATCATCGCCGAATCCATCGAAAGCCGAAGCGAAAACAGCAACGCCAATCAATCGGCGACAGAATCAAAATCGGCTTCATTGACTCAATCTTCGCAGTCCGGCAAAACGCAGGTTTCAAAATCCGCCGGCAGTCAGTCTGTCGTCAATTCGTCGCCAACCCAGCGACGGAACACCGGGCAGATTTCAGCTTCAACGTCCGCGCGACTTGGCGGCTCGACGGCAAATAGTGGCGGATCTGTTCCACACGGTCCTTCTTCAGTGCTGGCTCAGGCTTCCGGCCTGGGCAAAAATTCCAACTTCGGCTCGAAATTGCGAATTGGCCTGATTGCCGCGATCGTTGTTATTTTTGCCGCCAGCTTTCCTTTCCTGCGCGACAAGTTCGCGACTCCGGCAAAGCTGCTGGATGCCGGACGTAATTTGCTGAGCGCTGAGGAACAGAGCGCTTATCTGGTGAGGCTGGGACAGCGCGACCGCGAGAAAGGACATTACGATCTGGCTATCGGATATTTTCGCGACGCTTTGAACCTGCGTCCCAACAATCCAGAAACGCACTTTTTACTGGCACAAACCTACGTTAGCGCCGGACAAACCGATGATGCATTGAAAGAGTATCAGTCTCTACTTCGTTTAGCGCCCGAACATCTGGAAGGCCGATTGCAGGTTGCGGACATTCACCGTTCACGCGGAAACTGGACGGTGGCCTTGCAGGAATATCAGCGAATCATCGCACTGGATCAGAACAGCCCTCAAGCGGCAGTCGCGCTTGAAGCCATGGAATCTTACGAATCCAATAAACCTGAGTCTGCGATTGCCAGGACACGCAGGCCGCGCAAGGCCGTCAAAGGTTCGCCAATCTCTCCACCCGATGACATTTTGGTGGACACGCAGGTTCCTTTGATACAGCAACGGGCTTTTACCGCCGCCGGAATCAAGCCTCCCACCACGAAAGACTCATCCGAGGACAGACCCGATCCGCGCGCCGCAGCAGACGGTCACAAGAAACTCGGATTGCGATATTTCAACGTGCGGGAATATAGAGCGGCGATCAACGAGTTTCTGGCGGCATTGCGGCTGACTCCGGAAGACAAAGACCTTTATTATTTCCTCGGATCGTCTTATTACGGTTTGGGACAACTCGCTCTGGCGCACGATTATTACAAGAGAGTTGACAGCGGCAATTACGTCGGCGTTGCGCAATCCGGCGCTGCCAGAACCGAAAAGGCCGCGCGCGATGAATACAGACGCCGAGAGGTTTTGAAAAATGAACCCCAAACTCAGGTAAAGAATGACTCCGGTCAAAAGCGCAAGGAAAGTTTGAACAACAGTATTGAATGAAGATCAGGAAACAAGTAGGGAGAAGACAAGCGCGGGATTACGAATCAAAAGCCTTGTTTCACCTCTCCTTTACACTTTTTCTCCGATCACCAGGATCTCGACTTTTCCCCTATGCCACGTTTAATCGTTCGTTCCACACCTTCGCATGGTGATTCGATTGTCGAATTAACCCGATTGCGAACCACAATTGGCAGATCAGCGCGCAACGATTTGTGCGTCGAAGACCCGTTTGCCTCACGCTTGCATGCCGAAATTCGCCGACGCGGCGATGCTTTCTGGATCAGCGATCTGGGCAGCGCCAACGGAACTTTGATCAACGGAGCGCGGCTGACTTCTCAGGTGCAACTGAGCGACCGCGACATAATCCGCATCGGCGAAACGGAAATCGAATATACGGAACGAGCCGACACTGCGCCCGCCAAAGGCCGAACCAGCATATTGTTTTCCGACAGCAGCTTCGCACCAACGCCTGAAGCGACAATAGTCGCCGGTTCGCGCAATTCCGCGGCCAACCTGCTTTCGTCGGTCGAGATTGCCAATCGCACGCAATTGGGCAAAACACAGATCGCGCCGATTCCAACCACGCTTCAGGATAAACTGGTCGTTCCGCAGGACGACACTTTGGGGATAATCAGCCGCGTCTCTTTGACTCTGCTTTCGCCGCTTTCGCTTGACGATACGCTGCTACAAGTTCTCGATTGCGTATTTGAGGTGCTGGCGGCGGATCGCGGCTATGTGATGCTGCTCGAAAAACCGGAAGACAAGCCAAACGCCAAACCCGTTCTGGTCTGCAAAGCGATGAAAGCGCGACGCCAATCACCCACAGCGTCTCAGGACATACAAATCAGCCATCTGATCACGGAGCAAGTTCTCAAAGAAGGCACTTCTGTTCTGACTTCCGATGCGCAGCAAGACCCGCGATTCCAGGAACGTGAATCAATCGTGCTTGGCGGAGTTCGTTCGGTAATGGCCGTGCCGCTGGCTGTCGAAAACCGCATTTCCGGCATGATTTACGTTGACAGCCCGTATCACACCAACCGGTTCACCGAACGCGATCTGCAGATGCTGACGCTGATTGCCGCCGTCGCGGCCATTCGCATTGAAAACGTGTCTTTGCTGGAAGTTCAGCAAGAGCAAAAACGATTGGCCAACGAATTGGCGGTTGCCAGCGAAATCCAATTGCGACTGCATCCGGCGTCGCCGCCGGCGATACCGGGCTACGACCTGATCGGCGTCAGCTTCCCCTGCTACGAAGTTGGCGGCGATTACTTCGACTTCATCGAAAAGCGCGATGGACGTTGTGTGATTGCGCTTGGCGACGTTTCCGGCAAAGGAACTGGCGCGGCGCTGTTGATGTCTTCGATACACGCGGCTGTTCGCGCTCAGGCCACCACCAGATTATCGGCCAGCGAAGTCGTAGGGGAAATCAACCAATACATTTACGACAACACGCCTGCCAATCGTTACGTCACTTTGTTTTACAGCGAACTCGATCCGCGAACCAATCAGATGATTTACATCAATGCCGGTCACAATTCGCCTTTGTTGGTGCGAGCCAACAGCGAAGTCACGACTCTGGACATTGGCGGATTTCCGGCGGGCATCGCCCAATTCGTTGATTACCGCGAAGGCTGGGTTGAATTGGAACCAGGAGACGTTCTGGTTATCTATTCTGACGGAGTCACCGAAAGCCTGAACGAGGAAGAAGAGGAATTCGGCGAAGGACGTTTGATCGAAATCGTGCAGAAAAATCGCGGGCGTACCGCAGCCGGGCTTCGAGACCGAATTGATGAGGCATTGGCCAAGTTCGTCGGCAAAGCGAAAAGTGTGGACGACCTCACGCTTGTAATTGTCAAACGAAAGAGCCTTGAAGATTGAACGGAGTGGCGAAGCGTGAAAGATAAATCTATTAATCGCTGATTTGCTTTCACCCTTCGTTCGCCCTGGTTTCCGTCTTCATCCTTCCCTCTTCACCCATTCTCAGTAATGTCTTCGCTGCAACATTTCATTTTGGTGCCGTTGCTCTCGCTGCTGCCGTGTGTGTTGTGGCTATGGTATTTTTCCAGCCGCAGCCGTTACAAACGTCTTTCGGGTTACGTGCTTGGAATGACATTCCTAGCAGGCACTCTGGTGACGATTCCGGCATTGGTGCTAAACCAGGCAGGCAAGCTTGCGTTATTCGGCCTGTTCGGAGACAGCCTGTTAACGCGATTGTTCCTGTTCATTCTGGTGGTCGGACCGGTTGAAGAATTATTGAAACTGCTGGCGGTGTATTTTTACACCTATCGCCGTCAGGAATTTGACGAACCGCTCGATGGAGTTATTTACGGAGCGACGGCTGCGCTGGGATTCGCTGCCATCGAAAACGTCGTTTACCTGGCACAAAATGATCCTTTGCTGGTTCTGTTGCGCGGGCCATTGTCCAACCCCGGCCACGCTTTGTTTTCAGCCATCTGGGGAATGAGCCTGAGCCGTGCCAAAGCCAAACCAAACCTGTTCTCCGCCCGCTTTCCGATTTTATTGCAAGGCTGGCTGTACGCTTCCCTGCTTCATTCACTGTTCGATGTCTTGCTGGTTGCTGCGTCCCGCATCAGCATACTGTTTTTTGCCTTGTTGATAGCCATGATGATCGGACTCTTCTTCTGGGTTCGGTCGCGAATCAAATTTCACACCGACACCTCGCCTCACCGCGAAGGCACGTTGCTGCTGCCAACTGGCCGATATTGTCAGGAATGCGGAGCCAAAGGAACGGCGGGAATGCGATGTCCTAAATGCGGAGCGTTCGTTCCGGAACCTGAAGAATTGGAACTATGTCCGATTTGCACAACCCCGCAACGCCCTGGCGCAAAGTTCTGCTCAAAATGCGGCGCGAACATCAAACTTCCGGCCAAAGAAAATCTGGATACGCGACCGCATTTCGTCAGCATCACGCCCGACGGCGAAGAGCGGATTGCCTACATCCTCAATGAAAATGAAATCCTGATTGGCCGCACGCTCAATAACGCCTTCGTCATCGAACATCCTTCGGTCTCAAAACGCCACGCTCGAATTCTGGCCGAAAACGACGAATACGCTTTGTACGATTTGGAAAGTAGCAACGGCACATTCGTCAACGGAAAACGCATCACTGAAACCCGGCTTGAAGACGGATGCGAAGTGCGCTTCGGACGCGCTCATTTTGTTTACCGCGCTCAGAGAACCAACCAATGATGTTAATGGCTGGTAGTTCCGCCCTGAGTGGCTTTGTGCATCCGGTTTTCGCCGTCGAACCAGCGATTGCCAGTGGCGTCGTAAGTCTGATTCCCCGCCGCGTCAT
>CAYRQB010000114.1:0-16985 GCA_964426025.1 uncultured Heliomicrobium sp. | reverse complement strand
GACAATCAACACTATCGCAGTCAAAATCAATGCAATGGTAGAAACTTTCATTGAATAACTCCTATTCGTATGAATCGCCTTTACGACAAGACATCGTCCTGAAAAGTTACTTCACATCCTTGCCACTGTCTGTAACTCGCGTTACAAGTCGCCGGTTCAGTAATCACGATGACAATTCAACAAACTTAGTGAAGTAGTCGTTGCGAACGCATCGCGGTTAAGTATAAATAGTTTTTCAAAAGCGAAAGAGCGCCGCCCAAGAACAAGTTTCTTGAGCGGCGCTCTTTGTGCTTTGTCGCAATCCCGATTTCGTTACTTCTTCGGCGGAACGATTGCATCCTTGCAAGCCTTCGCCACACGGAATTTGACGACGGTCTTGGCCGGAATTTTGATTTCGGCGCCGGTCGCAGGGTTACGGCCTTTGCGGGCTTTGCGATGGGCTTTGACGAGTTTGCCCAAACCGGGCAATGTGAAAGCGCCAGCCTTTTTGGTCTGCGCAACCGCCACGGCGGCGATTTCGTCCAGTACCTCATTCGCGGCTTTCTTCGAAAGACTGAATTTTTCCGCGATATGAGCTGACAACTGGCTCTTGGTCATCAATTTTGGTTTTGCTGCCATATGGTTTTTTCTCCTTTTGAAAATGGTACCGTCTTTCAGCCCCTGCACTGCACAACTTCAAGAAAGTTCAAAGCCGCCTGACGCACAGACAAAGCATTTATGAGCGACACCAAAGTTATTAACACACACTTCAACTGATCACTGATCACGAAAACAGCGGCTGGAAATTACAGTTGCGCCAGAATTCTGCCGTTCAGGCTTCCACAGAATCTACGCGTCTCAGCTTCTTTCCCGTGAATCCGATCGAAGCAACTAAATTGTTATCACATTATCTTGTGCCAAAACGGTCGGCAGTATACCGTGGCTTGTATGAAGGCGCAAGACAATTTTACGAGTAGAGAGGATAAAAGGCCTGATTTTTCAGGCTAAAACGCATCCTACGCCATTATTACCCCTGTCAATATTGGCTTTCACGACGGGCAATCGCCAAAGTTTCACTTAACTGTGGAAAAATATCTGAAGACGGCTCACACAAATTCCGAGCATTGCAAAATAATGCGGCTTTAGTTTAGATTCTCTGCGCTTGTGACGGGCATTGAGCTTTCTGGTCTTGCCATCGTCATGCATCAGTTTTTCTTTAGCCCTGAGAAACAATCATGAATCAAGCGCAGATCCTGATTCTGCCGGAAACTTTCATAATCCACGGAGGAACATAACCGTGCCACTAGCTGCCTGCCCTGAATGTGAAGCCGAAATTCACGTTGACGAAGATGTGGATAAGGGCGAAATCATCCATTGTGAAGAATGCGATATCAATCTCGAAGTTGTGGGGCTTGACCCGATTGAACTCGACCTGGCTCCGGACGATGATGACGAGGATAAGTACGACGAAGACGAAGACGGATACTAAAGGAACCCCGGCGATCTGCTGAATTATTTATTCGGAGCGGTATAGCCTGTGCGACTGACGCGCAATTGCACTCCCGGTCGAGAGGTTTTCACGCGCAGGTCGCGATATTTGCCGTCTTGCCATTTCGGATAATACGCCAGGGCGTAACTGGCTCGAATCTCTTCCGCCAACGCCTTGAAAATCGGGGTGAAATCTTTGGCGTTGGCCGCGAAATCGCGACCGCCGGTGGCGCTGACAACGCGCGTGGCGTCAAATGGCGTGATGACACGTTCAGCGGATTGTGTCGGCGACAAAATGTAGGATGGCAAAGTGACCGAGTAAACCGTCACGCCTGCTGCGTTTGCGCGGCGAATCAATTCCTGCCGATCAATAGTGCTGGCTGAATCGAATCCGTCGCTTATAACGATGATGACTCGTCTGACTGGCCTGTTCTTGCGCGTGCGCGGCGCTTGACGATTGAGCATTGTGATGGCGCGATCAACCGCATCATATATCCTGGTTGATCCTTCGAAACGATCAACTTTGGCCAAAGCCCTTTCCAGTTTGCGCGGATCGTCAGTGAAGCCTTGCAGCACTTTGACGTTGTAATTAAAACTCAGCGCCGCAAAAACAGATTCGCCGCGCATCAACTCAGTGAACTTCATCGCCGCTTCACGCATCATCACGGTTTCTTCCGGCTTCAGACTACCAGACAAATCCAGCGCAAAAACAACCGCCAATGGGCGCGATAACGTGGATTCGTCAGTGACGGCAAAAAAGTCCAGATTTATCTGCTTGCCATCCTCGAAAATCTGAAACTCCTCGTCGCGCAAATCACGAATGTAATTTCCGTTCTTATCCGTGGCAGTGACATCAATCATTACCAAATCGGTGTCTATGCGAAGAGTTGCAGCAGGTCGCTGCTCTGTGTTGTCGCGCTTCTGCGCCCAGGCGAAGGCGGTAAGCCCCAGCAGCAGAACGACGATGATCGGACGAATTTTCAGCATGGTCTTGTTATAATCCGATTAAACCGCATGGAGCAAACTTACGAGGTTTACAAAGCGTTTATTTACTACTTTCGGGGATGTTTATGAAACTGCATTTTGGATACGCATTGATAACAGCTTTGGTTCTACTGGTTACTACCGGCATGTCAGCCGATGCTCAAACCGGCGCCGTAAAGGGAAAAGTCAAAGAGTATGAAGGCAAGGCTCTGGATGGCGTGCTGGTGCGCGCAACCAATGCCAAGAACAAGTCTGTCAATTTTGAAACCACCAGCAACGACAAAGGTGATTTTGAATTTGCCAGCCTGCCCACGGGCGATTATTCATTCTCATTTGAAAAGAAGGGCTTCAAAACTTTCATTTCGCGCAACCTGACAGTCGTTGGCGGAGAAACGCTCAAATTGAAAAACGCAATTGAGTTGAAATCCGAAGAAGAGCCTTACTCTTCAATTCGAGGCGCGGTTCTTTACGGAGTCGGTTACACATTGCGAAACGCGTTGGTGAAAATCGAACGCATTGATGGCGGCAAGAAATTCAAACAAGAGAAGCTCTCAGGCGAAGGAGGCGAGTTCGGATTTCGGTTGAAAGCCGAAAAAGCGACTTACCGAATCACCGCCACAGCCAAAGGCTTTCAGGAAGCTTCAACAGAAATAGAGATTGAAGGCGACGAAGTCCGAAACGTCGTATTGACCCTGCTCAAGCAGCAGTAACGAATAACCGTCAGCTAACAGCAAGTGCGGCAACAGTGATCAAAATCGCCTGTCGCCGCACTTTTACTTTTCCGGAATCGTTTACTGATTCATTGAAGACAGGAACTCTGCATTCGTCTTTGACTTATCCAGACGTTCAAGAACAAGTTCCATCTGCTCAACCGGCGATAGCGGATTCAGCACTCGGCGCAGAACCCATATGCGATCCAGGTCTTTTTTGGGAATCAGCAATTCCTCTTTACGCGTTCCGGATTTCTGCAAGTCAATCGCCGGAAAGACGCGCTTGTCGGAAAGCTTGCGGTCAAGGTGGACTTCCATGTTGCCAGTGCCCTTGAACTCTTCGAAGATCACGTCATCCATGCGGCTGCCGGTTTCAACCAGCGCCGTGGCGATGATGGTCAAACTGCCGCCTTCTTCGATATTGCGCGCCGCGCCGAAAAATCGCTTCGGGCGTTGCAAGGCATTCGAATCCACACCGCCGGATAGAATCTTGCCCGACGGCGGAACCACTGCGTTGTGAGCGCGCGCCAATCGCGTGATTGAATCGAGCAAAATCACCACATCGCGTTTGTGTTCAACCAGTCGTTTGGCTTTTTCAATGACCATGTCGGCAACCTGCACGTGGCGCGAAGCCGGTTCATCAAAGGTTGACGAAATGACTTCGCCGTTGACCGATCTTTGCATATCAGTCACCTCTTCCGGACGCTCGTCAATCAGCAGAACGATCAGCGTAACTTCGGGATGATTTTCGGTGATCGAATTGGCAATGGTTTGCAGCAACATTGTTTTGCCGGTGCGCGGCGGAGCGACGATCAATCCGCGTTGCCCTTTGCCGATCGGGGTGAAGAGATCAACCACGCGGCCTGACACATTTTCCGTGTTCGTCTCTGCTTTCAGATGCTCGTTCGGATAAAGCGGCGTCAGGTTATCGAAGAAGATTTTATCGCGCGCGGCCTCCGGCGGCTCGAAATTGATCGCCTCGACTTTGATCAGCGCAAAGTAACGCTCGCCTTCTTTGGGCGGGCGAATCTGGCCGGAAATGGTGTCGCCAGTGCGAAGATCGAATTTGCGAATCTGCGACGGGCTGACGTAAATGTCGTCCGGCCCCGGCAGGTAGTTGTATTCAGGAGCGCGCAAAAATCCGAAACCGTCCGGCAAGGTTTCCAATACGCCTTCGGAAAAGATCAGCCCCGATTTCTCAGTCTGCGCCTGGAGAATTTTGAAAATCAGCTCCTGTTTGCGCATCCCGGTCGCGCCGGGCACATCCAAATCTTTGGCGATCTGCGTCAACTTGGAGATGTTCATCTCCTTCAGATCAGCAATATCCAAAAAGGAATCGCCGTCGTAGTTCTCTTCGATCTCATCGTAATCGTCGTAGTCTTTCGACCTGTTGTTTCTGTCTGCCATAACTCAACTTTGGTTTTCCTGCGTCAGAACCTGAACGTACAAAGCGTACGCCGCATCGGCGCTGACGCGAGAAAATCTCCTTGTTTTATAGGGATTATTCAGTCATTCGACTGCGCGCGAGGCAAATTCGCACGCGGTTGTTAGTTTCTTTCGGCTGTGTTCTGGGCAGCCTGAGCATATAACGCTATCGGCTCTATAGCCAATCAATCTGCCATCGTCAATCTACAAGCCGGCTTGGAATTCAATCGGGATAATAAGTGCGAGAGAGTTCAGCGTCGCCGCGGTGAGAGTCGCCAGTGACCTGACCGCCAATGGTCTGTGGATATACCTACTTTCGCTTTAACAGTTATCAGTATTTCGTTCGCAATCAGCCGCTCACTTGTCAACAGCTTCATGATTTGTGAAAGGGGATTACCGCTATAGGCGATTGGCAACTGATGACAGACGATTGAATATGACAAAGTGGGATTATTGCTTTGCTGTGATGCTGTTTCCAATCACATTCCAAACATCTTTCAATCCTTCTCGTGTGATTGACGAATATTGGATAACGTTTTCGGTGTTCAAAACCTTTTTTGTATCTTGCCAGGATTTTCGCCGAACATTAACTGACAGCTTGTCAACTTTCGTAGAGACCACCAAATAAGGAAGCTCAAAATGCCGGAGCCAGGAATTCATCTGAAGGTCTAACGGGGAAGGTTCGTGTCTAGCATCAACGATTAAGATAGATAGCACAAGCTGCTCGCGTTCCGCAAGGTATTTCTCGATCAACTTTCCCCACTCATAACGCTTCTCTTTTGAGGTTTTTGCGTATCCGTAACCGGGCAAATCAACGAAAAAGAACTTTTCATTAATCGAAAAGAAATTGATTGATTGCGTCCGTCCCGGAGTGGAACTTGTCCGAGCCAGGCCTTTCACACCCAACAAGCTATTAATCAAACTCGATTTGCCAACATTCGACCTGCCTAAAAAAGCAATTTCCGGCTTGTAATCCCGCGGGAAAGACGTCGTCTCAGTGGCAGCAGCGATAAAATTGGCGCTGGTAATTTTCATGTCAACTTCTTAACCAATGCATCAACCGGTTCATGACTTTCATAACTCAATGACATCATCCTGTAATCGAACCTTCAGTCGCTCCCGGTATGGTCGTCGGTTGCTGCCATACCGGAGGCGTCATTTCCAGGTTCGCGTCGGATTGTGGCGTTGGCAGGCTTTCGAGCGCAATCTGCAAAACCTCGTCCATGGTTTCAACCGGACTGACTTGTAATTCTTCGAGAACGTCGGCTGGGACCTCGCTCAAATCCTTTTCGTTTTCTTTCGGGATGATGACGGTTGTCAGTCCTGCTCGATGAGCGGCCAACAATTTCTCTTTCACACCGCCGATAGGAAGCACTTTTCCTCGCAATGTGATTTCGCCGGTCATGGCAACTTCTTTATGAACCGGAATCCGCGTCAAAGCCGAAGCCATTGCTGTCGCAATCGTAATGCCTGCCGACGGGCCGTCTTTCGGGATTGCGCCTTCGGGCACGTGGATATGCAGATCGTGATTCTTATGAAATTCAGCCGAAATGCCCAGCCCGACTGCGCGCGAACGGATGTAGGTGATGGCCGCTTGCGCCGATTCCTGCATCACATCGCCGAGCTTTCCGGTTAATGTCAATTTGCCTACGCCTTCGACCAACGTCGCCTCGACTTGCAAAACATCACCGCCGACTTCGGTCACGGCCAATCCATTGACCAGACCGACTTCGCTGCGTTCTGTAACCCGCAAAGGCCGGAATTTGGTCGGTCCGAGTAATTGTTTGACGGCGGCGGCATCGGCGACAAAATTGAATTGAATTGAATCGTCCTTCCGCTTCTTCGTTTCTGATTGCTGGACAAACTGACGAGCGACTTTCCGGCAAATCGAACCGATCTCCCGCTCCAGATTACGAACACCGGCTTCGCGCGTGTAATATTCGATGATTGCCTTCAGGCCTTCGTCGGCGAAGGTGATTTGATCGGACTTCAGACCATTGGCCTCGGCTTGTTTTACGACCAAATGGCGTTTGGCAATCTCCATCTTTTCGCGCTCGGTGTATCCGGCAAGTTTGATTATCTCCAGACGATCTTGCAGCGCCGGAGGAATCGTGTGCAGGACGTTGGCAGTGGCGATAAACATCACCTGTGACAGATCGTATTCGACATCCAGATAATGATCGTGGAAAGTGTGGTTCTGTTCCGGATCCAAAACTTCCAACAACGCCGCCGACGGGTCTCCGCGAAAATCCCTGCCGAGCTTGTCAACTTCGTCAAGCAGCATCAGCGGATTGGTCGTTCCGGCCTTCTTCATCATCTGAATGATCTGACCGGGCAAAGCGCCGATGTAAGTTCTGCGATGCCCGCGAATTTCCGCTTCATCACGCACGCCGCCCAGGCTCAGGCGGACGAACTTGCGTCCGGTGGCTTTGGCAATCGAACGCCCCAGACTGGTTTTGCCAACGCCGGGAGGGCCGACGAAACACAGAATCGAGCCGCGAGGTTTTTCTACTAGCTGGCGCACGGCCAAATATTCCAGAATCCGTTCTTTGATCTTGTCCAAACCGTAATGATCGGCGTCAAGAACCTCGTGCGCGTGATTGATGTCTCTGATCTCTTCGCTACGCTCTTTCCAGGGAACATTGATCAACCAATCCAGGTAGTTGCGTGAAACAGTTGTTTCGGCGGACATCGGCGGCATTTGTTCAAGTCGCTGCAATTCGGCCAAAGCCTTTTCACGAGCCTCTTCCGTCATGCCTGCCTGTTCAATCTTCTGTTTCAGTTCCTCCATTTCCGCTTTTTCGTCTTTGCGGCCAAGCTCCTTATGAATGGCTTTGATCTTTTCGTTCAGGTAATACTCGCGCTGATGTTTTTCCATCTGCCGTTTGACACGCGTTTGAATGGTTCGCTCCAGGTTGAGTTTCTCTATCTCAACTTCCAATATCTCGACCATCTTCGCCAGACGGGAATGCGTGGAGTAGTTTTCAAGCAGCGCCTGTTTGTCCGGCAGTTCCAACTTCATCTTGTCTGCCAACTGATCAACCATTTGCCCGGGATCGGCGGCGCGCAGAGCGGCCTGAATTTGATCGAAATTCCCTTCCTGCGCAATTTTCAAATATTGTTCAACCAGACCGACGATCCGCGAAACCAGCGGCGCAATCCGTTTGCTGTTTTCCGTGACAACCGGAGCGCGGCGCAACGTCGCAACGTAATAACCGTCTTTTTCCTCGACGCGGACGGCACGAGCGCGCTCGCGACCTTCAACCAAGACCTTGATTGTTCCCTCTTCCGGTTTGAGCAAACTGTTGGCAATGTAAGCCAGCGTGCCGACAGGATAAATCTGATCCGGCATCGGGTCTTCAATGGTTGCATCGTGCTGGGTTGCCAGAAAAATTATTCGATTGCTGGCCAGAGCTTCTTCCAAAGCGCGAACTGAGGAAGGACGGCCAATGACAAACGCAGCTTTGGTCTGCGGGAAAACTACGACATCTCTGATCGGAACCATCGGGTATTGGGCAACGTCACTTGGGGTACTATCGTGGAACTCTTGCATCTTCAGTTAATCCTTTGAAAACGAGACAACTCTCGTTTGAACCTATTTCTGCTTTCAGGTTGATTTTCAAAAGTGGGTATAAAAGGCGAGGGACAATCTGTAGCCCTGATTTGCCGGTCTGGCGCACACGCGTCGTTTGTCTAAGGAAGATTGTCACAGCCTCGCCGACTGCGACCTCATATCTTGGCTGGGAATAAACCGACGGATCGTCGTCTCAAAATAATGCCCAGTGTTCAACAAACCCGTCAGCAAAATGTGACTGCGGCAAAACCGCCTTCTTGATCTTATCCGGCTTTCTCAAGCGGAAAGATGGTCTGGCGATTGGCAACCATTTCAGCAGTCACAACAAACTCTTTGACCTTCTTCTGGCTCGGCAGCGTGTACATGGCTTCGAGCATCAGTTCTTCAAGTATCATGCGCAAACCGCGAGCGCCGACTTTTCGTTCGCAGGCCAGTTGCGCAACGGCTTGCAAGGCGTCGTCGGTGAACCGCAGCTTGACGCCATCCCATTCGAATTGCTTCTGGTACTGTTTGGTCAATGCGTTCTTCGGCTGCGTCAGAATTTCGATCATCGCCGATTCATCAAGTTCGTGCAGGGTTCCAACCACCGGTAGCCGTCCGACGAATTCCGGTATCAATCCGTATCGGATCAAATCTTCCGGTTGTATCTGTTCAAACAGGCTGGCCGGATTCATGTTGTTCATTGGCCGGATGTTCGCGCCAAATCCCATCGCTTTTTGTCCGATGCGCTTTTGGATCACTTTATCCAAACCGACAAACGCTCCGCCGCAGATGAAAAGGATGTTGGTGGTATCAACCACGAAAAATTCCTGATGCGGATGCTTGCGGCCTCCCTGAGGAGGAACATTGGCGACAGTGCCTTCCAGAATTTTCAACAATGCCTGCTGCACGCCTTCGCCCGACACGTCGCGAGTGATCGAAGGGTTTTCGTCTTTACGACAAATCTTGTCTATTTCGTCAATGTAAATGATGCCCTGTTGAGCGCGATCAACGTCGCCGTTTGCCGCCTGTAAAAGTTTCAGGATGATGTTTTCTACATCCTCGCCGACGTAACCGGCCTCGGTCAGAGTCGTTGCGTCAACAATCGTGAACGGCACTTTCAGCATTCGCGCCAGCGTCTGCGCCAGCAAGGTTTTTCCAGTGCCTGTCGGACCAATCAGCAAAATGTTGGATTTTTGAATCTCGACGTCGCTACGCCGCTTCATCATTTCAATGCGCTTGTAATGTTGATAGACGGCGACAGCCAGTTTCTTTTTGGTATCTTCCTGACCGATAACGTATTCGTCTAAAAAGGCTTTGATCTCGAACGGTTTTGGCAAAGGCGGGCGTGTGGCGGCGGCTTCCTGCTGCGCATCGTCACTGATGATCTCTATGCAAATATCAATGCATTCGTTGCATATGTAAACGGTTGGTCCCGCGATCAGCTTTTTGACTTCGTTCTGACTTTTACCACAGAAGCTACAGCGCAATGTATCGTCACCTCTTCTCATCACCGTTTAGCCTCCGCATTGGTTTGTATTTTCGACATTATGAAGTGAACTCCATTTTATTCTCGCGCAACAGCTTTCAATCTCACGCGCGAACAAAATCAAATCGCTCAAGGTGGGGCAATCATAAACAAGGCATTTGCAGGGCGCAAGCAAATGACTGTCCGACCGGTTCGGAACAGCGTTCAACCAATCAATCGCCAATAACCAGACTGGCTTTCAACAATTCGCAGGCACGGATGCACTTGTCGCAGATTTGCGCGTTGATTCCGGGGAAAATTCTGTCGCCTTGCGGATTGTCACGGTCGTGGACATTGAAACTGCAAACAGCGAGTATCGCAGGTTCGCCACTGAACAGTTTTTTATACCAGGGCTGACTCGCTTTCGGAGGCTTCGCCCCCATCTCGCGATAATCGTGAAGCAATTGCACGCAAACGTCCACGCATTCGTCGCAGATGAATCCGGCTGTGCCTTCAAAAAGTCGAGCCACTTCGCCTTCGCCCAGACCACAGAATGAACAACGCAACACAGGGCGCAACGGTTGACGCGGAAACGCCCCGTCAATGCCGGAACTGGAACCGACTGAGGTTGTGCGATTGTTCATTGTCATTGATTGGATTTGATAAGCGAAGAGTGAGCAATGATCGCTCATTCCGAACTCTCCGCTATTAACCGATCTTACTCGCGGTGTTTGATCACCTGATCAATGATTCCATACTCTTTGGATTGCATGGCGCTCATGATGCGGTCACGGTCAACGTCCTTTTCAATCTGCTCGATGGGATTGCCCGTGTGCGAAGCCAGAATCTCGTTTAACCGTTCGCGCATGCGCAGAATCTCTTCGGCAGCAATTTTAATGTCGCTGGCCTGGCCGGAAATTCCGCCAGCGTGAGGCTGGTGAATCAAAATGCGCGAGTTCGGCAAAGCGAAGCGCCTGCCTTTGGTTCCAGCCGCAAGCAACACCGCCGCCATCGAAGCGCATTGTCCGACGCAGAATGTCGTCACCGGACAACGAACGAATTGCATGGTGTCGTAAATAGCCAGACCGGCTGTCACCGAACCGCCCGGTGAATTGATGTAAAGAGAAATTTCTCGGTCGGGGTCTTCGGATTCCAGAAACAGTAATTGTGCGACGACCAGATTGGCGACCGTGTCATCAATTGGCGTCCCGATGAAAATAATGTTGTCTTTGAGCAAACGAGAGTAAATGTCGAAGTGACGTTCGCCTCGCGGCGTTTGTTCAATGACATATGGAATTGGCACATAATTGGCGTTTGGATTGATCATAATACTTGACTCTACTAACTCCGGTTAGAATGTCTGTTGGCCAGGTTACTTTTAGCTATAGAATTCAAGAAAATGTTTTCCCCGCGGATGACGCGAATGAGCGCAGATACTTTGGAAAAAGCTATTCAATAGCTTTAATCCGACCAACAAGATAGCTGGTTCTCAAACCGGTAAAAAATCCTTTTCATTCGCGTAATCGGCGTGATTCGCGGGAAGTTATTTTCTTAAAAGCTATATTTTCAGGGCATTTCTTCCGGCAACTTATTCAGCGGCAGCCTGAACTTCGGGGGTAAGGTTCTCGGCCTCTGTTTTCGTCTCTTCCGTTGCTTCCTCGACGGTGATTTCCGCGTTGCCGATAACTACATCAAGCGATTTTCGAAAACGTAATCTGCTTTCGATACTAGAAATCGCCTCATCCCTTGTCAAGCGGGCTTTCAGTTGCTCCGCGTCCTCGCCGGAAGCTTCGGCCATCTGCCAAATTTCCTCATCAATCTCATCCTGATTGGCTTTGACGCCTTCCTTGTCGCCAATCGCGGAAACGATCAAGGTTGAGCGAACATCGCGAACTGCCTGTTCGCGCGCCTCAACAAGCCTTTCTGCCCAATTGATGCTTTGCGCTGATTGTGGCGGCAGACCCATTCGCATCAACGAGTAGGCGAATTCCCTGACCCGACTCTGAGCCTGTTGCTCAACCAATACCGATGGAACTTCAAAGTCGTGGGCGCTGAGCAACTGTTCCAGCAAATCATCTCGCAGCTTTGAATCCGCCTGATTTTCAGCCTGTCCGACCAGCATTTCCCGCACCTTGTCGCGCATTTCCTGGATCGTTTCGTATTCGCCAAAGTCTTTGGCAAAATCGTCATCAAGCTCAGGCAATTCTTTCTCGCGCACGGCAACAACCGTTGCCGTAAAATCCAGCGTTTTGCCGGCCAGTCCTTTCGATCCGAAATCTTCAGGATAGCTGACGCGGAATTCTCGCACGTCTCCGGCTTGCACGCCGCGAAGACTCTCATTGAATTCCGGTTGCACCTGCTCACTTCCGATCTCGATTTGCACGTCGTCGGCGACCAGGTCTTCCTGTTCATGAGCTTGTTCGGCTTCAATATATTTGCCGATTAAATTGACCGATACAAAATCACCGTCCTGCGATGGGCGATCTTCGACGGGAACGAACTCAGCCATCTTCTCCCGCCAGCCTTCGATCACTTGCTCAACGTCTTCGTCTGTCACGGGCGTTATGCGTTTTGTCGCTTTCAGCCCCTTGTATTCATTGAGATCGAAATCGGGCAAGACTTCGATACTGGCTTTGAATTTCAGCGATTCGCCTTCTGCGATTGTAATGTCATCAATCCGCGGGTCGCCGACAATTTTCAATTTGTGATCAACGACAGCGTGCTGCAAGGCATGAGGCAACAATTGGCCTATGACTTCTTCTTTCACTTCCTTGCCGAAGCGCTGTTTGATTACTCCGCGCGGCACACGTCCGGGTCTGAACCCGGGCACTTTCACGTACCTCACATACGCGTCGTAGGCTTTTTCGTATTCTTTCCTGACTTCTTCAGCCGGAACTTCAACTGCGAGGTCTTTCTTGCATTGAGAGACGTCAGTGACGACTACTTCCACTTTCAAGGTTTTGTACCTTTCCTTCGAGTTTGCCGCTTGCCAATCCACTTACTTGTCAGCGCTGAACATCCATCAACACTGCCATAAAACCGCCATCAATACTTATTGAGCCTTCGTACAGACCAGATCAAAACTTGATATAACAGGCAGGCCACTGACGCGTAAGAATTGGGAACGGGTTTCTGATCCGATGCGAAAGGGGGGACTCGAACCCCCACGCCTCACGGCGCCAGATCCTAAGTCTGGTGCGTCTGCCAATTTCGCCACTTTCGCTCATCGTTTACGGAAGGCAGAGACTAACAAATTTCCCATGTGCGCGCAACACAGCCACTGAAGCGCGTTTGACAGCTAAAGGCTGCCGACCTATAAACTTAATTTGTCCTCGCAAATTGTCATAATCAGGAGAATGAGAATGAGTTTTATTGCACGCATCAACCAGGATATTACCGCCGCAATGAAGAACAAGGAGGCTGAAAAACTTTCGGCATTGCGTATGGTCAAAACCGCTTTGATGAACTTCGAGATTGAAAAGAAAGGCAAAGCCGGCAGCAACGAGGCGGTGATTGACGACGCAGAGGCAATGAAGGTTTTGCAGTCTCTGGTCAAACAGCGCCGCGACAGCATGGAGCAATACATACAGGGCGGACGCCCGGAACTGGCGGAGAAAGAAGCCGCTGAAATCAAATTCATCGAAGTTTATCTGCCAGCCGCTCTGGACGAAGCGGCCATCGCCAAAATCGTCGAAGAAACCGTCGCAGAAACCGGAGCCAGTTCGATCAAAGAATTGGGCAATGTGATGAAAGCCGTGATGGCCAAACTCGCCGGACAAACCGTTGACGGGAAAATCGTCAATCAACTGGTCAGATCGAAGCTCGGCGGCTGATGGGCGGGCTTTTCCGGGCGCGACTTCTGCCGCGGGAACTACATTGCGCCCGGCAACGTAGTCAAAGTTATCAAGATGAAGAGCAATGAGTTTTCAATTCCTGCTCCTTGACTGTTACGTCACCAGGATTATCGAGGCGCTGATTTATGCTGATGAATTTATTACTGATGGTTTATGTGCTGTTGACTCTTTACGCCATCGTTGATGTGCTGGGATCCAAGCGCGATTGGGCAACGAAAACAGTGCTGGTGTTTATCACGATGATACCCTTCGTCGGCGCGGGGTTATATTTACTGGTCTTCCGCGATAAAAGGCCCGTGTGAACAACTGACTCAGAAACCAAATCTTACTGATCCGCCTGCGACACCTGCCCTTGGCCTTTCATCTTCCTTTTACACAATCACCGTTTAACCTTCCGCCAGCTTTATCCAAGGTTGATTCCAGTATCGGCACAAGACCAAAGCGAGGCGGTTGTAGCAAGCGTCAAAAGCAAATGCTACGATGCGCTTGCGTCAACGATTTCCAACTGCAAAAACAAACTTACTGGGAGAGCTTCACGATGAGCAACGAGCTTCGCGCGCAGTTTGCCGGACAGAAGTACATCAACCTGGAAAGCTTCCGCAAAAACGGCCAGGGAGTTAAAACGCCTGTCTGGTTCGCTGAAGGCGATGGAATGTTTTACTTTTACACCGTCGCAGAGTCTTACAAGGTCAAACGCATTCGCAACAACCCAAAAGTGAGAATTGCTCCGTGTGATATGCGCGGCAACGTCAAGGGCGATTGGGTGGACGCAACCGCGCGGGAATTGCAAGGAGATGAAGCGAAACGCGCCGACGATCTGCTCAATCGCAAATACGGCCTGACGAAACGCATCATCAACTTCTTTGGCAAGCTGCGCGGCAACAAACGCGCGGCCTTTGCCATTCGATTCGATTGAGGCTGTTTGCCCGACTTATCAAAACTTTCTACAAAAACCAATTCGTTATGTTAAAGCAAGAAACTGCTCCGCGTTCGGCTTTAGTTTGCCTGTGCCTGTCAATGATCGTCTCAGTTTGCAATGCTCAGGACATTGACGTTCAAAGGCTGACGTTGGCGCAAGCTGTCGAAATGGCGCAGAAAAATTATCCGGCGATTCGCGCGGCGA
Organism: uncultured Heliomicrobium sp.; assembly: GCA_964426025.1. Taxonomy (GTDB): domain Bacteria; phylum Acidobacteriota; class Blastocatellia; order RBC074; family RBC074; genus RBC074. The sequence goes on along the minus strand of CAYRQB010000114.1, from coordinate 2,401 downwards.
AATCTCAATCGCAATCTGCCGAAGCAGGCGTCGAACTGGCGCGCACGGGATTGCTGCCGCGAGCCGATTTGCTGTTTCAGGAAAACCGCGCGACACGCAACAACGTTTTCGGATTGTTGCTGCCGCAATCCACACTACCTTCTATCTCCGGCCCGGACCTTGGCAATCGCACGCTGGAAAGCGCCTGGGGCAGCGCCGCCGGTTTGATGTTTTCATGGGAGCCGTTCGATTTCGGATTGCGAAAGGCCAACGTTGATCTGGCCAAAGCTCAAAGCAAACAAGCATCAGCCATCGAAGCCCTGACTCAATTGGATGTCAGCGCCGCCGCAGCCGACGCTTTTCTGACCTTGCTGGCCGCAGAGCAAACCGTTCGAGCGGCTAAAGCCAACGTCGAACGCGCTGAGACTTTCGCCAAAACCGTCGGAGTGTTGGTGGACAATCAACTGCGTCCGGGCGTGGATGTTTCCCGCGCCGAAGCAGAACTCGCCGCCGCCAACAACCAATTGATTCAGGCCGAGCAAACCGCCGAACTCGCCCGCGCCAATCTGGCCGAAGCCGTCGGACAACCGAACGCGGCGATTTCAATCGAAGCCGGAAAGCTGCTGGAATTGCCCGCAATCGCGCCGACGCCGACCATCAACTTTTCGCTGCATCCGCTGGCGATGTCGCAAACCGCCGCGATTGATTCGGCCAAAGCTCGCGAAAAGGTTTTGGATCGAACCTGGTTTCCGCGCTTCAACTGGCAAACGGCGGTTTACGGTCGCGGAACCGGCGCGCGGCTTGACGGCACGTTCGACAACGGCAGAGGTTTTTACCCAGACACTTTCAACTGGGCGACCGGCGTAACAATCACTTTTCCGGTTTTCGATTTTTTCGGATTGCGCGCCCGCCGCAAAGCCGAAGCCGGCAACATCGCCGCCGAACAGGCTCGCTACGATCAAACCGTCAACACTTTGAAAACTCAGGACAGGCGCGCTCGCATACTGGTGGAATCCGCTCGCAAGATCGCCGCGAACACCGAAATCCAATTGAAAGCCGCGCAGGAAACTTTGACGCGCGCCAAAGTTCGTTACGAATACGGATTGACCAACGTCGTCGAAGTCGCCGACGCCCAACGGTTGGTGGCACAGGCTGAGATTGATTCCGCCGTCGCCAAATTGGTCGTCTGGCGAGCGATGCTGGCTGCGGCGAAACTGCAAGGCGATTTGAAACCGTTCCTTGATCAAAGCAAACGTTGATTTTTCAACGCCGAGACGCAAAGACGCATAAGGTTGAAAATTCCTTTGCGCCTTTGCCGCTTGGCGGCTTTGCGTTGAAAGCTCCCCCTCAAACTTTATGTGGCTGATTAACACTGCGCTTCGTCGCCCATTTACCATTCTCGTTCTGGTGCTTGGCATCGCGCTCTGCTCCGTTCTGGCCGTGACGCGAATGCCCGTGGACATCTTTCCGAATCTGAACCTGCCGGTGATTTACGTCGCGCAACCTTACGGCGGAATGGATCCGGCGCAGATGGAAAGTTTTCTGACTTCCTATTACGAATACCACTTCCTTTACGTCTCAGGCATCGAGCACGTCGAATCGCGCTCGATTCAAAACGTGGCGCTGTTGAAACTTTACTTCCATCCGGGAACTGATATGGGACAGGCGCTGGCTTCGGTCATCGCCTACGTCGAAAGATCGAAAGCTTTCATGCCGCCGGGGACTGTCAATCCGTTTGTCATGCGATTCGACGCTGGAGGAGTTCCAGTCGGCCAGTTGGTCTTTTCCAGCGAAACGCGCAGTGTCGGCGAAATTTCCGATCTGGCGTTGTTCCGCGTGCGACCGCAATTTTCAACCTTGCCGGGAGTTTCAGCTCCACCGCCATTCGGCGGCAATCAACGCACTGTGATCATTCGCGTTGACCCGGCGGCTCTGCGCGCGTATTCGATGTCGCCAGAAGAAGTCGCCAAAGCCGTCGCCGCAAACAACGCTATTCTGCCTTCGGGCAACGTCCGCACTGGCGATCTGAACCGGCTGGCTCCGATGAACGGCGTAGTCCGCGACATACGCGAACTGGCCGACGTGCCGATTCGCAACGGCGCGGGCGCAAACGTTTATGTGCGCGATGTCGGACGCGTCGAAAACGGCAGCGACATTCTGACCGGTTACGGTCTGGTCAACGGACGACGCACGGTATACATCCCCGTCACCAAACGCGCTGAGGCTTCGACGCTGGATGTCGTCAATCGCGTCAAATCCGAATTGCCGCGCTTTCAATCGCTGGTTCCCGAAGACATCAAAGTCAGCTTTGAATTCGATCAATCAATCATCGTCAAAAATTCCGTCCGCGGTTTGATTCTGGAAGGTGCAATCGGCGCTGTGCTGACCGGTTTGATGGTTTTGATCTTTCTGCGATCAATCC